>CAYMQW010000046.1:0-4849 GCA_964392595.1 uncultured Nitrospiraceae bacterium | reverse complement strand
AGATCAATGCCGATCGGACCCTGATGGTAAGCTTTAACACCTTCGCCCCTTCCTCGTTGGACTTTTTTATTTATACCTTCACCAAGACCAAGGAATGGGTCTACTACCATATTGTCAAGCAAGACGTCTTACTGCGGATCCTGAAGATCATCGAATCCCATGGGGCGCAGGTCGCCTTCCCGACCTCTACCGTCCACGTCCCAGATGGCCTGCCGATGTGGCAGGAACAAGAGGTGAAGGAGGATAAGTCACCGAAGCGGTTGGCGCCCTAAGCCATCTTCCCAGATTTTTCCGCTTCCCTTAATAAAGGTTCCGGGAATAAGAAATTTAGGTCCTTCCGGGTCTTCCATGGGTAGTCCCCAGTCTGCTGTTTCTTACCTGCTTCGGATCTCTCTCCTTTTAAGGATACCTGCCGGCGCACAGAAGCGCTTTGGCGAAAACGTGGGCTAGGTGAGGTAGAGTCTTGGTACCATCGCCAAGCCATGAGAGTACCAGCCATTGAATGCTGCGAAACGGCTACCTCCCCTCCGCCCTCCTTTCAAAGGAGGGGAACTCAAGGACGATCAGCCTTACTTTTTACCCATGCTAATGTCGGAAGAACCCTAAATCATTCCTCACCTTATTAAACTCGACTTGAAAATCTCCTACCCTCAATCTGGAATTTATGGCCTGTACCGACGGGGAGACATTTTATTACTTCGGCAGAACGAAATACAGAAATGTAGCTTACGCCCTATTCAACGACTCTTGGGGAAAAAATACGACCAGAAAAGGGAAACACCTATGGTGGACAGGGCGCAATGCACATCACCACAACATCACAGCACTTTCAGCAGTTCGATGCTGGTAGTAGAGACGGATTCTTAGGATATAAGTGCCACCAGAGAAAAGCTTGGTCTGGATTCGCGCGTTGTAGTCTTCTCCCCCATCATCATCACCAGCCATGTAGCGCGTACCTTGTGCGGTTTCTTCAAATAAGACCATCACGGTATCAGAATTTCCAAAGGTTCGGATGTCGTAAAGACGCGTGATTGCAGGCTTGATGTAGTAATTGCGCTGCTGACCAGCCATGATGGCCAATTTCGCAGATTCAAAAGGTCGAAGTTCCGAGTAGTCCTTTTTCTTAAGCGGTGGGTACAGGGCTTTTACCCAAGCCCTATCTCTTTGGGACAGTCCAGGTCTAGGAGACAACCCCGTCTTGCCGTAACGCTCAGGTTCTTTGATCAAACCAGCCTCAAAAGGATAATGCATGATCGAATGAGGATCCCAATTGGATCCCTGCACTTCATCAGGCTCGATTTTCCGAATGATATTATAGTGGGTTTGCGAACGACTCCACTCGTTGGGAGGTTTGGCCAGGCTTGCATACACCGCTTCCTCATTCCACACAATCCCAGCATGAGGATTTTGGTGTTCGTGAGGAAATCCCAACGTATGACCTATTTCGTGCACTGCGGTATCAATTTCACTTTTGCGGCGAGTCAAATCCCAGCCAAAATTCATGGTCCTCTCATGAGCGCCTTTGGTAAGAATCCCTCTTCCCACAAACGACCATGCGCCATCTCCTCGCATAAATCCGATTCGTATTTCGGCATCCTCCCTCGATTTCACCTCTTCAAATTTTACCCCAATCCCTACATCCTGCCAGGTCTTAAACGCTTTCCGTACAACGATTTTCTCAGCAGCCTTAGGAGTGGCCCAGGTCCGCCAAAACCTCCGACCATTCGATCGAAACGCCCATTGTCCATCATTGTGTATATCATCGAAAAAATAATACCGAAGAACCGTTCCATTCACCCACTTGGGTGAAGTCGTACGAATAAGAGCCGCGCGACTCACATCAACGTTGGCGTCAAACGTACGCTCTGGCACCTCTGGAGAAGCACAATAAGATGGACCCTCAGCCCCTTTTCCCTTCCTGGTTATCTTTGCAGAACGCTTAGCCATCTCAAAGCCCTCCATGTAATTTGAAAATCAATCGGGAGTTGCAATAAAAATTATTTGAGACCTATAGTGATTTTTTCACGAGCGGAACTATCAGAGAGAAAATGAGGTGTCAATAAAATCAATGCGTTGCAAAACTCATCTTTGCACCAACGATTTGATCACACATCCTTCTCAATTCTGTTGTCTTCAAAATTTAACAGGAAATACCGGCCCTCAAGTTCTGTCCCAATCCAGCAGTGGCCTCATCCCGTAATCGTACTACAAAACCTGCCCCCCACATCATGGTGCCTGACAGCAAAACGTAAACAGTATGAACCCAAGGGGATTCAACAGTGAGTAAGGGGTGGTGTGGACCAAGCTGTTTTTCACCCACCACATTCAATGTAGCGGAAGTTGACAATACTGTTGGAGTGCCTCGGGAATTGTGGGCTTCGTATATGGCGAAACCCACAACTTCCGCCGAGGATAACTCCTCGGCTATTTCCCCTGCTTCTTTTTTTCCTGTTTGCTGGCTTTCTGCTTTTTACTTTTTTCTTTATCTTTTTTTCCGCCTTTGTCTCCCATGGTGTAACTCCTTTCAGTGTGAAATGGAAAGTCTTTTCCTGGGTCGTTTATAAAGAGACGCTATCCATTATTGTCAGTCCTACGAGAAATGAGGGATTGCCAGATATTTCCACTCACTCTACCAAAGTGAAGACAAAGAAACGATTTGTTTTTCAATAAAACAATTCATTTATTTTCCTAAAAAGGACTTGATTAAACTTTCAACTTTGTAACAGAGATTGATTGGAGCGGGTGAGGAGATTCGAACTCCCGACCAACGGCTTGGGAAGCCGATGCGCTACCACTGCGCTACACCCGCTCAAATAGTAGTGGAAAATCATTCTAGACAGGGGTCGGAAGGCAAGTCAAGGCAGGAAAGGATTATGGGATTTTTTGCATTCTTGGATTCTCATACACGAATATGCCTATTGTTAAACTCCTCCTCACCCTAGCCCACTCCTCCTGCATGGAGGAGTGGGAATATGATATGTCTGACCATCCCCATGCAAAAATGAAATGCTAGCGCGATCGCAACACTGACAAATTCTACTCAAGATTGACTTTTACCAACGCGTATTTTCGTTTGCCGATTTTCATTTGGTAGTCATTGCCGTCTTGGAACTCAATTGCCGCGTTCATGTCTTGGTATCGTTCTTTGTTGATGACGACGGCGCCTTGCATGATTAACCTTCGAGTCTCTCCTTTGCTTGGCGTGAGTCCGGTTCTCATGATGAGATCGACGAGGCCCATTGATGGGGTCGCGGGATCTGCGAAGTCTGCCTTTTTCAGTATGACCGTGGCATCTGGTTCATCGGGAAATTCACGTTTTCGAAATTTCTGCTGAAATTCTTCCTTGCCTTGTTGCGCCCCATCCACACCATGATACCGACTGACGATTTGTTCCGCCAAGGCGATCTTGGCTTCCATGGGATGTTGTTTTTTTACTTCATCAAGATCATCTAAGGTCAGCAGCTCGTAGTAGCGCAACATGAGTTCATCGCTGATCGACATGACTTTTCCAAATATATCACCCGGTTGATCTTCCAATGCGATATAGTTGCCAAAGCTTTTGCTCATTTTTCGTACACCGTCGGTGCCTTCTAATAACGGCATCGTGATAACCACTTGAGGCTTCTGCCCATAGTCACGCTGCAAGTCACGGCCAACAAGCAAATTAAATTTCTGATCCGTCCCGCCTAGTTCCACATCAGCCTTGAGCGCTACTGAGTCATACCCTTGCACCAGGGGATACAGAAATTCATGTACACTAATGGGCTTTTGATCACGATACCGCTTGGAAAAGTCATCCCGCTCTAACATACGAGCGACGCTGTAGTGGGAGCACAGTTCTACCATTTCTTCAGCCCCCATTTTTTGCATCCATCGGCTGTTAAATTCAATGCGTGTTTTGTCAGGATCAAGGGTCTTGAATATTTGTCGTTCATACGTCTTGGCATTGGCGAGGACTTCTTCTTTTGTAAGGGCTTTCCTGGTGTCTGAAACTCCGGTCGGATCGCCGATCATCCCGGTAAAATCTCCGATGAGGAAAATCACTTCGTGCCCGAGTTCTTGAAAATGCCGGAGTTTTTGAATCAACACGGTGTGCCCGAGATGAAGGTCTGGGGCGGTGGGATCAAATCCGGCTTTCACACGCAAGGGCCGACCTTCCTTTAAGGAAGTGGTCAGCCGTACTTCGAGCTCTTGTTCTTGGATGATTTCAACGGTACCCCGTCGAATCAGGGTAAGCTGACGAGTGAGTTCAGTATTTACCATTCCAATCTTTCTGCCATAGATGAGCCAACCCCTCACCCTCCCCTCAGGGGCGAGGAAAAGAAAAAGAAAGGTGATTTTGAAAGTTAAAATACTATATTAGCCCTGCGACTTCGTCTCACCGTTGCTTGGGAAAAACTTTGATTAGGGGGCGTAAGGCCTGAAGTTTTTTTGCTCCGATCCCTTTGACTTGATCCAAATCTGCGATGGATTGAAAGCCTCCGGCCTGCATTCGATGCTCGACAATTCGTTGTGCCAGGATTGGTCCAATTCCAGGCAATGATTCTAACTCTTGTGCCGTGCTGAGATTTACATCAATGGCAGGTATCGAGGGTTCGTTGTGAAATGAGGGTTCATATTTTGTGCTTGAGGTAGATGCCACGGCATCAGTTGGCGACAGGGGATGCTGCGCAGCAAGAGGTTGAGTATCCGCACCACGGATTGGCCCTGACCAATTCAAGGCTACGAGAAATGCCAGGGTTCCGGCTAGCATGATTAATTTCATGATCAGGGAGCGGAGCATGGTTCGTTTCGATCATGGGAATGTTGAAAAAAGCCGCCAGCCTTCGCTAAAGCTACGGCTGACAAG
>CAYMQW010000045.1:0-10134 GCA_964392595.1 uncultured Nitrospiraceae bacterium | reverse complement strand
CACATTCATATGCGGTTTCTTCCGATCAAATTTCGCCTTCGCCATCTGCCCCTCCCTTAATGGATGCGACTTTTCTTAGGGAACACAAACAAAAGAGTTTTTCGTCCACTAGACTATTTCGATTATTCGTTATTCTTAAGCGATAACTACTCGCCCCGCTGCGCCCCGATGATCTGCTCTGATATTTGCTTAGGCACGACTTCGTATTGTTCAAATTCCATGGAATAGGTTGCGCGACCCTGGGTCTTGGATCGAAGAGTCGTGGAATATCCAAACATCTCGCTTAAAGGAACTGCGGCATCGACCGCCTGAGATCCTCCACGAGTTTGCATCCCACGAACTTTCCCTCGCCGAGAATTTAAATCTCCTATCACATCACCCATAAAATCCTGAGGGACCAACACCTCCACCTTCATGATTGGCTCAAGCAAAGCGGGGTCTGATTTTTTACAGGCACTCTCAAAGGCCATGGACCCGGCAATCTTGAATGCCATTTCATTGGAGTCTACCTCGTGAAAGGAACCATCAAATAACGTCACAAGGACATCACGCATGGGATACCCAGCCAGGACGCCAGACTCCATTCGCTCCTTTACCCCTTTTTCCACTGCAGGAATATATTCTCTGGGGATTATCCCACCGACTATTTTATTCACAAATTCCAGCCCTACACCAGCCTCTGACGGCTCAACGCTTAGCACCACGTGGCCATACTGCCCTCGACCACCAGACTGCTTAATATATTTTCCTTCTGCTTTACCTTTTCGTCGAATCGTCTCGCGGTAGGCCACCTCAGGCTTCCCAACATTGGCTTGCACTTTAAATTCTCGGACTAACCGATCCACAATTATCTCTAAATGAAGTTCGCCCATCCCAGAAATAATGGTCTGCCCAGTTTCGTCATCAGTCCGAACATGAAAGGACGGATCCTCCTGCGAAAGCTTCCCCAAAGAAAAGCCCAGCTTTTCTAAATCCTGCTTGGTCTTGGGCTCAACGGCCATGGATATCACAGGTTCTGGGAATTTAATCACTTCCAATAAAATTTGTTTTTTTTCATCAGACAAGGTATCGCCAGTCCTCGCCCCTTTCATACCAACCGCCGCGGCAATATCACCGGAGTACACCATATCAATATCTTCACGCTTATTCGCGTGCATTTTCAGAAGACGACCGATGCGCTCACGTTTTCCCTGGGTCACATTATAGACATACGAACCCGTTCCCAACTTTCCTGAATACACGCGGATGTAGGTAAGCTGACCAGCAAATGGATCCGTCATAATCTTAAAAGCCAACGCAGAGAACGGCTCTTCATCATTGGCCTTACGATGCATAACCTCACCGGAGCCAGGATCCACTCCCGCAACCTCCGGAACATCCAAAGGCGAAGGCAGCAGATCGACCACGGCATCCAACAATGTCTGGACCCCTTTATTTTTAAAGGCGCTCCCACACAACACCGGCGTGATCTTCATTTGACTCGTACCTGTCCGAATAGCTCGCTTAATCTCATCCTCTTTGAGCGGCTCACCATTCAGATATTGCTCCAGGAGGATTTCATCGAACTCAGCCACGGCATCAAGCATTTTCTCACGATAGTCTTCAGCCATTGGCAACAAATCAGAAGGGATATCCCCAACCACAAAACTGGCGCCCAAGGTTTCATCGTCCCAGATATTCGCCTTCATGGACACCAAGTCAATAACCCCTTGAAATTCTGCCTCCTTACCAATAGGCAATTGCACAGCAACAGGATTTGCGCCCAATCGGTCAATGATCGTTTGGATACTATGAAAAAAATCCGCACCTATCCGATCCATTTTATTTAAAAAAGCAATCCGTGGAACCCGATATTTATCGGCTTGTCGCCACACCGTTTCAGATTGCGGCTCCACACCCTGAACCGAATCGAATACAGCCACGGCCCCGTCTAAGACACGAAGCGACCGCTCGACCTCAACCGTAAAGTCCACGTGTCCAGGCGTATCAATAATATTAATCCGATGATCTTTCCAAAAACAGGTTGTCGCAGCCGAAGTGATCGTAATTCCACGCTCACGTTCCTGCTCCATCCAATCCATCTGGGCAGCACCTTCATGTACCTCACCCATTCGATGAGAGACACCGGTATAAAACAAAATGCGCTCAGTCGTCGTGGTTTTACCGGCATCAATGTGCGCCATGATGCCAATATTCCGAGTACGATCTAATGGATATTCTCGGCCCAATGTATCTCCCCTACTCCAAAACACAAAAATGCTCTATCGGCCCCCCTACCCTTTCATTCCTCCCAAACAAACCAGGAAAAACGTTAGGGCATTACAGGGCTGGCCAACAACAGCACCCTCCCACAATTCACCAACGATAATGAGCAAACGCCCGATTGGCTTCGGCCATTCTATGCGTTTCGTCACGCTTCTTGACTGCAGCACCAGCACTATTCGCAGCATCCATCAGCTCAGCGGCAAGCTTTTCCTGCATGCTGCGACCAGACCGAGAAGAAGCGCTATGCTTGATCCAACGAAACGCCAACGCCATCTGGCGGACAGGTCGTATTTCGACGGGCACCTGATAGGAGGCACCACCAACGCGGCGGGATTTCACCTCAACCATCGGCTTGACATTCCCGAGGGCTGCGTGAAAGACCTTCAGCGGATCATTTCCGGTTTTAGATTGAACCAAATCAAATGCCCCGTAACACACCGCCTGGGCAGTACTTTTTTTCCCACACAACATCAGAATATTAATAAATTTACTGACCAATACGTCATGAAATCTTGAATCAGGCGGCGGCGTTCTTTGCTCTGCGCTTTGTCCACGTGCCATATGTGTTAGACGAACTCCTCAAAAAATATTCGAAAAAATTAAACCGAACAAGAACCAATTATTTGGGTTTCTTGGCACCGTATTTTGATCGGCCTTGCTTTCGATTGGCCACACCAACAGCATCCAAAGCTCCGCGAACCAAATGATATCGAACCCCAGGCAAATCCTTCACACGTCCTCCTCGAACAAGCACAATTGAATGCTCTTGAAGGTTATGCCCCATTCCAGGAATATAGGTCGTGACCTCAACTCCAGTCGTCAATCGAACTCTCGCAACTTTCCGCAACGCGGAATTTGGTTTCTTTGGTGTCGTCGTATACACCCGCAAGCAGACTCCCCGCCTTTGAGGACAACGATTCAACGCCGGACTTTTGCTTTTAAACTTTGGGGCCTTCCGCCCTTTTCTGACTAACTGATTTACAGTCGGCATAAGTGCCTCACTTGTAACAACTTACGTTTGGATTGAAACCCGACATACCCATAGCGGGCAACCGGCGGATTGTAATGAACCATGTACCATTATGTCAAGAGTATAACAAGCTCTTCTTACAAATTTATGATGTTTGAACTTGCAATTCTTTCGCGCCTTCGCCAAGCACGGCTCCTGCCTCATTCCCAGATTCCGATTCAATGACAGTTTCAACCGGTGGAGGCACAAAGGTATCCCGATAATCCGTATATCCGGTCCCGGCAGGAACGAGGCGTCCAACAATGACATTTTCTTTTAAGCCTCGGAGATCATCGACACGACCATTGATTGCCGCTTCCGTCAATACCCTTGTTGTTTCTTGGAAAGACGCACCTGAAATAAAGCTGTCCGTACTCAACGAGGCTTTGGTAATACCCAATAGCACAGGTTTTCCAATAGCGGGCTGACCACCTTCTGCAAGCACTCTTTGGTTTTCATCCATGAAAGAAAATTTTCCGACCTGTGTTCCTGGCAAGAAAATCGTATCGCCAGGATCTTCAACTCTGATTTTCCTCAGCATTTGTCGAGCGACGACTTCGATATGCTTATCGTTAATCGACACGCCTTGCAAGCGGTACACTTCCTGGACCTGATTGACCAAGTAGCGCTGCAATTCACGAGGCCCCAACACCGCGAGAATGTCATGTGGATTCGCAGAACCGTCCATCAAAGGTTCCCCAGCACGAACCCAATCACCCTCGTGCACGTTCACATGCTTTCCTCGAGGGATAAAATATTCCTTAATTTCCCCCATTTCGTTATCCGCCGTGACCTTCCTCAACCCTCTGACGAACCCACCAAAGGATATTTCGCCATCGATTTCTGTAATCACCGCTTGCTCTTTTGGTTTTCTGGCTTCAAACAGTTCGGCAACCCGAGGCAGGCCCCCAGTAATATCCTTAGTCTTTGTGGTTTCTCTAGGGATCTTGGCTAGCACATCTCCCGGATGAACAATGACCCCTTTTTCAACAAAGATATGGGCACCCACCGGCAAGAGATATCGAGCTTGAGCACCCGATGAAGGCAATTTGGCCGTCTTCCCGGAATCATCCTTAATGGAAACTCGTGGACGAAGGGTGGTTCCGGCTTGCTCAATCACAACCTTCCTAGACAACCCGGTCACTTCATCGACCTCTTCCTTCATTGTAACGCCATCAGAAATATCCCCATAGGCAATCTTCCCACCAACCTCAGTTAAAATCGTGAGCGAATAGGGGTCCCATTCAACAAGCTTCTGTCCCACGGTTACCCGAGCCCCATCTTTCACTTTAATTTTTGCTCCGTACACAACAGGGTATTTCTCGCGTTCGCGCCCGGTATCATCGTACACAGCGATCTTCGCATTCCGGTTCATCACCACCCATTCACCATGCTTATTTTTCACGGCCATGCGATTACTATGGAAATCCGCATTTTTCTTTGCATCAAAGCTTAAATACTTCAACACCCCATCATGCCGCGCTTCTACCACGCTTTGCTCCACAATCTTACTCGCCGTACCACCGATATGGAATGTTCGCATCGTTAACTGCGTACCAGGCTCACCGATCGATTGTGCGGCAATCACGCCCACAGGTTCACCCTTTTCAACCAATCGCCCACGCGCTAAATCGCGTCCATAACATCTCACGCAGACACCCCAGCGAGCCTGACACGTCAACACAGAACGAATTTTCACATGGTCAATGCCGGCTTCGACCACCGCCTTCACTCGCAATTCATCAAGCTCTATATTAGCCTTCACCACCACATCACCCGTTAAGGGGTCGAGAATATCTGCAGCAGCAAGCCTGCCTAAAATACGCTCATCCAGGGGTTCAATCACCTCTCCCCCTTCGACTAAGGCGGAGACATCAATCCCATCAGCGGTCAGACAATCTTCTTCACTGATAATAACATCCTGCGAAATATCCACCAGACGCCGTGTTAAATATCCGGAATTGGCTGTCTTAAGCGCCGTGTCCGCCAACCCTTTCCGGGCGCCATGAGTGGAAATAAAGTACTGCAACACCGTCAATCCTTCACGGAAATTCGCGGTAATGGGTGTTTCAATAATTTCACCTGAAGGCTTGGCCATCAAACCACGCATTCCACCAAGCTGACGAATTTGTTGAGAACTGCCACGCGCCCCTGAGTCCGCCATCATGAAAATCGGGTTCAGCGTATCGTCAGAACCTTGACCACCACCAGCGCGAATTTCGCTCATCATTTCGTTGGCCACCTGCTCACTCACATGTGCCCAAATATCAATCACTTTGTTGTACCGCTCACCATTGGTGATCAACCCTTCGCTATATTGCAGCTGAACCTCTTCCACTTCCTTCTTAGCCGCATCGATCAAGGCTCCCTTCTTAGTGGGAATGTGCATATTGTCAATGCAAATAGACACCCCGGCTTTGGTGGCATAGGAAAAACCCAGATCTTTGAGTTTATCCAACATCCGCACCGTTTCATGTACGCCAGCCTTGCGATAGACCGTATCAATCAGTTTAGTCATTTCCTTCTTGGTCATGAGTTGGTTAACGTGCGAGAAATCAATAGACAACGGAAGGACTTCCCCAAAGATCACTCGGCCAACTGTGGTTTCAACCAACTTATTATTGATGCGTACTTTCACGCGCGCCTGCTCCTCAACCTCATCGGAATCATAGGCAATCCGCACCTCTTCTGGTGAGGAGAGAATTTTTCCCTCACCTTTGGCTCCGTCACGCACCTGGGTAAGCCAATAACACCCCAACACCATGTCCTGGGAAGGAACAGCCAACGGCCGACCATTCGCCGGTGATAGTATATTATTGATCGACATCATCAAGACCCGTGCCTCAATTTGTGCCTCAATCGACAACGGCACATGGACCGCCATTTGGTCGCCATCGAAGTCCGCATTGAAGGCTGCGCAAACCAGTGGGTGCAAGCGAATAGCTTTTCCCTCCACCAAAACAGGATCAAAGGCTTGCATGCCCAATCGATGAAGTGTGGGGGCCCGGTTCAGAATAACCGGATGTTCCCGAATGACCTCGTCCAAGACATCCCACACCTCTGGTCGTTCTTTCTCTACAAGTCGTTTAGCACTCTTAATGGTTGTCGCAGCACCACGTTCTTCCAATTTATGGAAAATGAAGGGCTTGAACAGTTCGAGGGCCATCTTTTTGGGCAACCCACATTGATTGAGTTTCAGCTCTGGCCCAACCACAATGACGGATCGACCGGAATAATCAACGCGCTTTCCCAAAAGGTTTTGCCGAAACCGACCCTGCTTCCCTTTCAACATGTCGCTCAAGGATTTGAGGGGACGTTTGTTCGCACCACGAATGGTCCGCCCACGCCGCCCATTATCAAATAACGCATCAACGGCTTCTTGCAACATCCGCATTTCATTGCGAATAATCACGCCTGGCGCTTTTAATTCAACCAATCGCTTTAACCGATTATTCCGATTGATTACACGACGATACAGATCATTTAAATCCGATGTCGCGAAACGTCCTCCATCCAAGGGGACAAGAGGACGAAGCTCCGGGGGAAGTACCGGAATCACATCCATAATCATCCACTCTGGCTTGTTTCCGGACTTTATGAACGCCTCAATCACCTTCAGGCGCTTAGTAAGCTTTTTCGTGCCGGCGATGGATGTGGTCGACTTCACCTTTTCATGACGCTCATTCCACAACGTTTCGATATCAACTTTTCGTAATAATTCACGAATAGCTTCGGCCCCAATCCCCACTCGAAATCCTTGGGAACCAAATTGGTCAAATAATTCGCGATACTTTTCTTCCGTGAGAAGCTCATTCTCTTTGAGGGGGGTATCTCCCGGATCAATGACCACATACGCTTCAAAATAGAGAATTTTTTCCAACTGCTTGAGACTCATGTCCAACAGAATCCCAATGCGACTCGGCACACCTTTGAGAAACCAAATGTGCGCAACGGACGCCGCCAATTCAATGTGTCCCATCCGCTCACGACGGACCTTCGACTGGATGACTTCTACCCCACATTTATCACAGACAATGCCGCGATGCTTCATCCGCTTATATTTCCCGCAATTGCATTCCCAATCTTTCGTCGGGCCAAAAATTTTGGCGCAGAACAACCCGTCCTTTTCAGGCTTAAAGGACCGGTAGTTAATCGTCTCGGGTTTCTTCACTTCCCCGTAGGACCACGAGCGAATTTTCTCTGGCGAAGCAATTCGAATACGCATTGCATCAAAGGACACGGCATCGCGTGGCTTTTCAAACAGCGCATAAATGCTTTTCAAGGTTTGACCCTCCTCTTTAAAACACTCGTGATGAAAATGATAGTCACAAATCTATTCTGTGGACTTCATCAATTCGACATCAAGACCTAAACTCTGAAGCTCTTTCACCAACACATTGAAAGACTCTGGCAGCCCGGGTTCCAGGAAGTTCTCCCCTTTGACTATCGCTTCATACATACGCGATCGTCCAGGCACGTCATCGGACTTCACCGTTAAGAATTCCTGTAACGTCGAAGCCGCGCCATAGGCTTGCAAGGCCCAGACTTCCATTTCCCCTAAGCGCTGTCCACCAAACTGGGCTTTCCCACCCAACGGCTGCTGCGTCACAAGGGAGTACGGACCAATGGACCGAGCATGAATTTTATCATCAACCAAGTGATGCAACTTCATCATATATACATATCCAACTGTCACAGGGCTTTTGAACGCCTCACCCGTACGACCATCATGTACAACGGATTGCCCCGTTTGAGATAAGCCGGCTTGTTTCAAGAGATCCTTGATTTCCAGCTCAGTCGCTCCTTCAAAAACCGGGCTAGCCACATGAATGCCCAAGGCTTTAGCCGCCCACCCCAGATGGGTTTCCAAAATTTGCCCCACATTCATCCGAGAGGGTACGCCCAGCGGATTCAAAACAATTTCCAACGGCGTGCCGTCCGGCAAATAGGGCATGTCTTCTTCAGGAAGAATACGCGAGACCACGCCTTTATTGCCATGCCGACCGGCCATTTTATCGCCGACGGAAATCTTGCGTTTAATCGCCAAATACACCTTGACCAACTTGATGACGCCTGGCGGCAATTCATCGCCACGCCGAAGACGCCCAACCTTTTCATCATAATAGGTTTGAAGGATTTCAATTTGATCCTTGGCGGCTCGCTCAATATCCTCGAGTTTTTTCTGCTCTTCGGCCTCACCGAGAATGACTCGCCGAACATCATCGTCAGATAATTTCCGCAAGACATCAGCGGTGATCTTCCCTTTTTTCTTTAAAATCACCTCGCCACTTTCATGGTCCATGAGATCCCGGCCCACGACTTGGCCGAGCAGAAGCTTGCGAAGCCGCTTGTTCCGTTCTTCCTCAATAATACGAAGCTCGTCTTGATAGTTGCGCTCTATTTTAACTCGATCTTGCGATTCAATGTTTTTTGACCGTTCATCTTTGTCCATACCTTTTCGAGAAAATATTTTAACATCGACGACAATCCCCTCGATTCCAGGAGGGACTTGAAGCGAGGTATCCTTCACATCCCCGGCTTTCTCCCCAAAAATTGCTCGCAACAATTTCTCTTCAGGAGTCAGTTGTGTCTCGCCTTTCGGCGTCACCTTGCCAACCAAAATATCTCCAGGCTTCACTTCAGCCCCAATACGCACAATGCCGCTCTCATCAAGATTTCGAAGAGCCTCCTCACCCAAATTGGGAATATCTCTGGTGATCTCTTCTTTCCCTAATTTGGTATCGCGCGACTCAACTTCAAACTCTTCAATATGAATCGACGTGAAGATATCGTCTCGCACCAATTTCTCGCTGAGCAGAATCGCGTCCTCAAAATTGTACCCACCCCACGGCATAAATCCGACAAGGATATTTTTCCCAAGAGCCAATTCTCCGCGATCAATGGACGGACCATCCGCCAACACTTGACCTTTTTTGACCGGCTGGCCAACCTGGACCACCGGCGTCTGGGTCACACACGTGTTTTGGTTCGTGCGCTGAAACTTGACCAGGTCATAGGTATCCAAAAATCGTCCACTCTTCCGCTTATCATCTTCTTTTTTACCCAGTTCCGTTCTCACCACGATTCGACGAGCATCGACACTTTCGACAACTCCGTCACGGCGCGATTGCTCAACATATCCAGAGTCTCTCGCGACCACAGCCTCCATCCCTGTGCCAACCAATGGGGCTTCACTTTGAAGCAACGGAACGGCTTGCCGCTGCATATTTGAGCCCATCAAGGCGCGATTGGCGTCATCATGCTCGAGAAAGGGAATCAACGCCGTGGCCACACTGACCACTTGTTTGGGCGACACGTCGACGTAATCGATCTTATCAGGAGCCGCCGTCAAAAACTCGCCTGCTGACCGGGCCGTCACCGATTCTCCCACCAATTTTCCACTCTCATCCATTTTCGAATTGGCCTGGGCGATCATAAACCGTTCTCCCTCGAGGGGAGAAAGAAATTCCACTTCATTGACAACTCGGCCCTTTCGTACTTTCCGAAATGGTGCCTCAATAAATCCGAATTCATTGATTCGGGCATACGTCGCCAATGAGGTGATCAAGCCGATGTTCGGACCTTCTGGCGTTTCAATCGGACAAATTCGACTGTAGTGAGAAGGATGGACGTCACGTACCTCAAACCCTGCACGCTCTCGAGTCAGACCGCCTGGACCCAACGCCGACAACCGCCGCTTGTGGGTGATTTCAGCTAAGGGATTGGTTTGATCCATAAACTGAGATAATTGGCTCCCAGCAAAAAACTCCTTAATGGCTGCCACAATCGGTTTGGCATTAATCAAATCATGGGGTAACACGGTTTCCATGTCTAACAGATTCATCCGCTCCTTGATGCTC
>CAYMQW010000044.1:0-10201 GCA_964392595.1 uncultured Nitrospiraceae bacterium | reverse complement strand
ATCAAGTTATTTTCTCGCGGGTCCTTAGAGTCCTAGAACACCACTGTTAGACTTTTTAAGAATTCCCAATTTTTGCGGACTCGGTTTTAGCAAAAGTGAGAATTTTTTCCGTATCCTCGACCATTCCATCGGTGATGTTCATGCCTAAGGCGAGATCGTCTTCGTCGAGTGTATCGACCAGTCCGCGTTCTTGAAGCAAACTGACATCCCAAAACAGGATGCCGATATTTTTTCGTTCTCCATCGATTGTGGCGGTCGCCGTAATATTATCGCCGTGCTCGGTGGGTGTACTGACAAACGAGAGCTTGGCGCCTGCTTCCTTCGCGCGTTGAAGAAATTCTGCAAAGGCTTTGATGCGGTCTACGCTGGATGGGTCAATCTCCATAAAATTTTGTTCCTTCTCAATAGGTTTTACCCTTTGATGAAAGGGATGACCAATGGGAGTGTAAATAGTTTGTTTCGATCTTGCCTGGCAAGAGTGCCAGGCAGGTGCGAAATATTCAACCTAGACCCCATGTCTTAACTTGCGCCACGCAAAAAGCGTTAATACATGAGGTCCGAGGGATTAGGTCAAGAATTGCTCCAGAAAAAAAGCTTTCTGAAACAATTACTTGCAAGTTAATCCATATCAGAAGCGGTAGTTGGGCACAAAAAAACCGTGGTCATCTCGGTGGTGATAAGACACTTTTTTATTTTGCCAGGTGCATCAAGAGCTTGCGCGGACTTTTGTGATCCAACTGCTGTTTCTAGGTTCAACCTTGAGACGGCTGTTTTACGCCCAACGGCGATTTCTAGGTTCAAGCTAGCGTTGGTCATGATGAAAGTGCAGTCAAGCGGCTAGCGTGGAAGGTCGGGAGTATTGCAAGGGCAAAGGGTGTGGCATGTCAGGGTTGGTAAATTTACCCTTTTCAGGCATGACAATCCCTCACCACAATTTTGCCTTCAATTTTTTCTTAAGACAGCCAAAGCGAAATATGCTACAACCCAATGCCGTAGACAGGATCGACTTGTCTTCTGACGTACGATTGGGTCGATGAATCCCGCCTGAAAAGATATCCTGCCCAGGTTCGATTGGATTTATTCGAAAAAAAGGTGTTAAAAAGTGCAGCCTCAGCCTTGAAAATAGGGAGATGCGTCATCATGTCATGACAGTATTTTCCTCTAAGCCGTGAGTGAAAAGGAGAACCAGGGACATGTTTAATTTCATGCCGCGAGAGGAAGCCTTTTTCAGCCTATTTCAACAGTCTTCCCAAAATGTGATTGAAGGGGGGCGGCTGCTCAAGGAATTGATGGAGGATTTTCAGGATATCCAGGAGAAGGTCGGTCGGATTAAAGACGTTGAGCATCAGGGGGATGATATTACCCACGAAATTGTCCGACGACTCAATCAAACCTTTATCACGCCTCTCGATCGTGAGGATATTCATGATTTGACTAGTGCGTTGGATGATGTCTTAGATGAAATTGATGCGGTGGCGGATCTGTTCTTAATTTACAAAATCAGCAGGCCCACCGACACGGCAGTGAAGTTGGCGGACATTTTGTACAAGGCTTCTGAGGAAGTGGGGAAAGGGGTCGACAACCTTGCACAGGGGAACCTTGATGCGAATCAATTCAATATCCAGGTAAATAGTTTGGAAAATGAAGCCGACCGATTGAGTCGGAACGCCATCTCGAGGTTGTTCGAGGAGGAAAAGGATCCGATTATGGTCATGAAATGGAAGGAAATTTACGAGAGTTTCGAGACGGGCACCGATTGTTGCGAGGATGTAGCGAATGTCTTGGAACGCATTGCCCTCAAAGCAACCTAGACAGCAATAACCTACCTGTTCCATCTATCTATTCGATGAAAGAATGTAAGCAAAAAGCTATGGCTGAGTCTGCGTGCTTGTTCAACACATTCTCTCAGGTCCATGCCGATGTTTGATTTTAGCACCATGCTCATCCTGGTGGTCATCCTGGCCCTGGTGTTTGATTTTTCTAATGGGTGGCATGACAGTGCTAATGCGATTGCCACGGTCGTCTCGACTCGGGTCTTGAGTCCGTTAGCAGCTGTGCTCATGGCGGGTGGGTTAAATGTGGCTGGCGCTTTTCTGTCCACTGCGGTGGCTAAAACCATTGGAAAGGGCATCGTTGACCCAAGCTCAGTGACGGAGGTGGTGATCATCGCTGCATTAAGCGGTGCCATCATCTGGAATTTTCTGACCTTGCAAATGGGATTGCCCTCGAGCTCCTCTCACGCGTTAATCGGAGGATTGGTAGGAGCGGGACTTAGCCATGGCGGTGTGAGTGTTGTGAAAATATCAGGACTCTTCAAAGTTCTGAAGGCGCTGGTTTTTTCTCCGATGCTTGGGTTCATCATGGCGTTTTTACTGATGGTGATAATCAGCTGGATGTTTTATCGAAGCCAGCGAGGTTTCGGGGTCTGGTTGTTTCGTCGACTGCAGGTAGCCTCGGCGGGCTTTATGGCCTTGAGTCATGGAGCCAATGATGCGCAAAAGGCCATGGGCATCATTACGCTGGCCCTTCTGTCGTCGGGTCATATTTCCACGGCTGATGTTCCCACATGGGTGATCGTTTCCTGTGCGATGGCAATGGGCCTAGGAACAGTGATGGGAGGATGGAAGATCATCAAGACTTTAGGGATGAACATCGTCAAACTCGAACCCGTCCACGGGTTTGTGGCGGAAACCGGAGCCGGTGTGGTGCTCATGGCCGCCGCGCACATTGGCCTGCCTGTGAGTACGACGCACACGATTACCTCTTCCATCATGGGGGTAGGAGCCGTGAGGGGCCTCTCTGCGGTAAAATGGGGAGTCACTAAGCGGATTCTGTACGCTTGGCTGTGTACGCTCCCAGGAGCGGGCCTTTTGGCTAGCTTGATCTACCTGATCCTCAGTTGACCCAAGCGAAACAAGTCAGTCCCATTGTATTGGAGAATAACTCCTCCTTTTGTCTTTCCTTGAGGTGGATGAAAAGGCTTTTCTCCTTTCGTGTAGGATTTTCAATATCATGGAGGTATCCTAAACCCCAGTGCTGATGAAAATTTAAAGTCAGGCTTGAATTAATATGGGGTTTGGGTAAAAGAGTTCATAGGTTTTCACTAAATCTTGTCTGACCCTATGGCTTCCTCACGGTACGTTCCATCTCACTGCCTCATCTGCTGTTGGTAAGAAAGCAGCGTCAGTCTCTTAGGAATAAGTAGAATTCGACCGCGCCATTGCTTGGAATGATAGGCGAGGGTTATAGGTTGTACATGTCGAAGTCGACGAAAGCTATGTCGGCGGGCGAACGCGCGGAAAAGGCCGGGGCCTCCATGATCAAGTCCTTCTCGCCACGGCCGTGGAGGTCCGCCAGCGCAAGCTGGGGACCCAGATCGACAAGCGCAAGGGCGGGCGCTACGCCGGTCGTCTCCGGCTCGCCGCGCGAAGTCGCTTGGCAGCTTCGTGGAGGGAGCGGGTACGCCCGGCACACAAATCGTCACTGATGACTGGGGTGGTTATGCCGACTTCACCACGCGTGGCGATACTCAGGTTCCGCGGCGATCCCCAGATTGCCGACGAGTATCTGCCGAGCATCCACCGCGTCTTCGCTAACCTGAATATCTGGCTGACGGGGACCCACCATGGTGTCAGTTATCAACCTCGACAGTCCGCCCGCAATGCATTCACGTGTCGAGTCAACCGCTGCGTCTACCCGTTCAATGTGCTCCGCTCTCGGCTTGGGATCGCAGGAGATGCCGCGGTACCAACGTATGCTGGACTGTGTTCTGGCGAATGGATAGACCCTAGTTGTTGCGTGTGAGGGCAACAATCGGATAGGCATTGATAAGATTTATAGTCAGTCACCATTGTACGGTCATTCTCAGACCACACCTGCAAAAAGCGTATTTTATTTTTTTCTGACCGTAATTTTTCAATTCGCATTCATCAATTTTTTTTATCCCATGAGCTTGCTGCGGAGTTCTTCATGAGACCCAAAGCATTGATCTTGTTCCCTTTCCTGTATTGCTGTGACTGTTGTCTTCTCTTGACTAATCCCTAGATTGGAAGCTAATGTATGCCTCCTTTGGCCTATTGGACCTAGTCTTATGGGTCCTAAGGGATTATTTATGTCTTAAGCCCTGGGCTTTTTTTAGAATTATTGTGACTCCATTATCACAAATAATTTCTTCTCGTATCCGTGAATCGGGTCGTCCGCTTACCTTTGCCCAGTTTATGGATATGGCTCTGTATGATCCAGATCATGGGTATTATATGACGGGGGGTGACCGTAGTAGATTGGAAAATTCTGCTTTGGCAATAGGAATGGCAGGAGGGGATTTTTACACCGCTCCGTGTCTGTCTCCTTTCCTTGCCAAGTGTCTTGCTCGGCAATTGCAAGAAATTGATGACTTGTTAGGGCAGCCGCCGGAATTCACCCTCCTTGAGATGGGGCCAGGAGACGGCCAATTTATTAAAGATGTGTTAGATGAAGTGGCTCGGCTCGATCCTGGACTAAGTTCCAAGCTTTCCGTCATTTTGGTAGAGAGTAGTCCTTATCTTCGAAGTATTCAGGAACGGATGTTGCAGGCCAACTCCAAAGCGGCAAAGATTATTTGGGCATCAAATCTTGGTGCGTTAGACGACGATTCCTTGGTGGGTATGGTGTTGTCGAATGAATTGGTGGATGCGTTTCCGGTTAATCGAGTTCGCATGACCGGTGAAGGATGGAAAGAAATCTATGTCAACCATGTGGATGGCCAGTTTGTCGAGCAACTTGAAGACCCTTCAACCGATGAGTTGTCGAATTCCCTTAAAGCTCTCGATGTTGACTTGCCTGTTGGGTTTACCACGGAAATCAATCTGAAGGCGATGGACTGGATGCAGCAGGTGGCGCGGGTGTTGCGTCGTGGCGTGGTGGTCACCATCGATTATGGGCATACGAGTCAGGATTACGTTTCCCCTATGAGGAAAGACGGAACACTGCTATGCTATTACCGTCATACGGTGGCGACCAACCCCTATGAACGGATTGGTGAACAGGACATGACCGCGCATGTGAATTTTTCAAGCTTGGCTCAGGTTGGCGAGCAGGCTGGTTTGTCGCTCACGGGGTTTACGAATCTCATGCATTTCCTTATGAGCCTGGGTGTTGATGAAATGGTCGCCGGATATGATCAAGAGTCCGAAGAGGTGCAGGCGGCGGTGCAACTGTTACGGCCTCAGGGTATGGGCACGACCTTTAAGGTGATGATCCAACACAAAGGGTTGGAGATCCCCAAATTGCAGGCTCTACGCCATCGGCCGTTTTTTGAACATGTGCTCATCCCGGTGGAGCGTGCAATATACTAGACCGGTTTTTGTTGGTTTATTCATTGCCAAGGTTGACTGAACATGGGTAGTGAAGCCGTTCCATTAAATTATATTCCCATCGCAATCTTTATTGTTATTGGGATTGCCTTTGGCGTGGTCTCCTTGGTGATCGGATTGTTCGTTCGGCCGAGTCGGCCCTACCGAGCCAAACTCCTTCCTTACGAAAGCGGCAGCCCGTTGTTTTCGGATGCTCGCATTCAATTTCCCATGCGGTATTACATCATCGCGATGCTGTTCGTGATTTTTGATATTGAAATCGTCTTTATGTTCCCTTGGGCCGTGGCTTTTAAAAAACTAGGGTTGTTGGGACTTATTGAAATGGGATTATTTATCGCTATCCTCGTAGTTGGTTATTGGTATGTCTGGAAAAAAGGTGCGTTGGAATGGGATTAAATTTTTTCCGTAACGCGTGATGCGTAAAGTGAAAGAGGTCTTTCCTTTTTCATCTTTGTCTGTCACCCCTTTCGCATAACGGATTACGCCTGACGAAGGGTTTTATGTATGGGTCTTCTTGAACGACAGTTTGAACCTAATATTCTGACGACGAATATCGATTTTATGGTGAGTTGGTGTCGGAAGTCGGCCTTGTGGCCCATGAGCTTCGGGTTGGCGTGTTGTGCCATTGAAATGATCGCGACGGTGTCTTCTCGGTACGACATCGACCGTTTTGGGGCGGGCGTGTTTCGAGCGTCGCCGCGACAATCAGATGTCATGATTGTCGCTGGCACGGTGTGCCGGAAGATGGCGCCTGTCATCCGTCGTATTTATGACCAAATGGCCGAACCGCGCTATGTCATTTCCATGGGGTCCTGTGCGACCTCGGGGAATCACTACAATAGTTATAGCGTGGTGCAGGGGGTGGATCAGATTGTTCCGGTCGATATCTATATTGCGGGCTGCCCTCCGCGGCCAGAAGCGTTGCTCGATGGGTTGATCAAGCTGCAAGAGAAGATTCAAAAGGAAAAAGTATTCGTCAAGTGATGGCGAAACAAAAAAAGAACGGTTTGTAAGACGGATGCATCGCGTACTCGAAACATTACAAGAACAGTTTCCCTCAGCAGTCCTCTCGGTTACCGAAGATGAACATCGAGGGGAGTTGTCTGCCAAGATTCGTGCGAAGGATCTGGTGGATGTTGCGCGTTTTCTGCATGATGATCCGGGCATGGCTTTTGATCATATCACGGATATCTGTTCCGTCGATTACCCCGATGATTCCGATCGCTTCGAGGTGATTTACCAATTTCTGTCGCTCCCACATTCTACTCGCATCCGCCTGAAAGCGCGTGTGACTGAAGATAACCCCACGATTGGCACCGTGACCTCGATTTGGCAAGGGGCTAATTTTCTTGAACGTGAAGTATTCGATCTCATGGGCATTCGTTTTGATGGGCATCCCGATCTTCGGCGAATCCTTCTGCCGGAGGACTATGATGAGGGTTATCCCTTACGAAAAGATTTTCCGACTGAGGGTAAGGGTTGGCGGAGCCGTTTTGATTTCTTGCCTCGCTTGGACGAACCGGCAAGTGCCTGGACCGAAGATGACATTCCCGATGATCAGCGGCATATGTTCATGGCCGGAGATACGCCGGGAAGTGGGAAACGTAAAACGGAAATGCTGCTCAATATGGGGCCCCAACATCCGAGCACGCATGGTGTGTTGCGGGTTGTGCTGGAACTTGATGGCGAGCGGGTGACCAAGGCCATTCCGGATTTGGGTTATTTGCACCGTGGTGTCGAGAAGCTGGCCGAAGGTCTGCATTACATGCAGGTGATTCCGCATACCGATCGTTTGGACTACACCTGTGCCATGACCAATAACTACGCATACGTGCGTGCCGTGGAGAAGCTGGTTGGTGTGACGATTCCCGAGCGTGCGGAATATGTGCGAACGATTATTGCCGAAATCCAGCGAATCGTCGGTCATTTGTTTTGGTTGGGTACCCAGTCCTTGGATATCGGCGCCATGACCGTATTCTTTTGGACGTTTCGAGAACGGGAAGTGTTGTTGGATTTCTTTGAAAATCTTTGTGGCGCGCGTTTGACGTTGAATTATTATCGAATTGGCGGAGTGGATAGCGATTTGACGCCGGAACTCATCGCCACGCTCAAAGAATTTCTGCGAACGTTTCCCGAGCATCTGAAGGAATACGATATTCTTCTTAAGACAAACCGTATTTGGCTGTCTCGCACAAAAGGTGTGGCGGTGATTTCTGGCGAAGACGCGATTAATTTTGGGCTGACCGGTCCTACGTTACGCGGATCAGGAGTCGCGTACGACATACGAAAGCTCGAACCCTATGGGGCGTATGATCGAGTCGAATGGGATGTGCCAGTGGGCAAGGATGGAGACACCTACGATCGGTACTGGATTCGGGTGGAAGAAATGCGGCAAAGTGCTCGGATTGTTGAGCAATGTCTAGCGCAAATGCCGGAGGGTCCGATTATAGCGGATCTCCCGCAAGTGATTCCCCCGCCTAAGCCTAAGGTGATGCAAGATATGGAAAGCTTGATCCATCATTTCATTATTTTCACCCAGGGATTCAAGCCACCCAAAGGGGAGACGTATTGTGGGACGGAGGTGCCCAAAGGAGAATTGGGATTTTTCTTGATCAGCGATGGAGGACCAAGGCCCTATCGACTGAAAATTCGCTCACCATCCTTTGTGCATATGGGCGCGTTTGATTTTATGGCGCGCGGGTATTTGATCTCGGATATTATTACAATTTTTGGCACGTACGATATTGTCATGGGTGAATGTGACCGATGAAGAACGTGAAACGTAGAGAAAAATCCCCACGCATTACGGATCACGGATTACGCATCACGAAAAAGACATCATGCTGATTGAAAAATATAAAGACCATATTGACGATCTCCTAGGCCGATACCCCATCAAGCGGTCGGTATTGCTTCCTTTGTTAAATTTGGCTCAAAAAGAAGAAGGGTACGTGAGTCAATCGGCGATGAAAGAAATCGCCAAGATTTTGGACCTGACTCCTCCGCAGGTGTTTGAGACGGCGACGTTTTATACGATGTTGAGTCTCAAGCCCATTGGAAAGTTTCATATCCAGGTGTGCCGGTCTTTAATGTGCGCATTGGTTCGGGCAGATCATTTGATCGAGTGGCTGCAAAAGTACCTTGGCATTGCCGTTGGTCGAACCACTTCGGATAAACTGTTCACGCTTAGTGTGGTTGAGTGTTTGGGATCATGTGGCACAGGGCCCATGATGCAAATCAACGATGAGTACTACGAGCGCTTAACGGAAGAAACCGTCGGTCAGATTTTAGAAGATTTGAAACGAACCGGGGATTGTGCTCTGAAAAGTGGACCGTATATGGTCCCGGAACCACGTTAATCTGAAGGTAACTACTCATGTCACCCCCCTTTTACCCCAGGACGGCGTTGCTGTGGTGCTCAAATCCTCACGTATCCATTATACGCTCCGGTTTTCCGCTCCTCGCGCCTTGTCCTGAGGCAAAATTGGGGCAACCTGAGCAGTTACATCTGAAGAAAGATATTTACTATGGAACCGTTTGAAAAAATCTTAACCAAAAACATGAGTAACCCCGCGTATACCGGTTCGCTTCAAGACTATGAAGCGACTGGAGGCTATAAGGCTCTTCGGAAAGTGTTAGCTGGTGTTCCGCAGAACGACATCGTTGAGATGGTCAAAAAATCTGGTCTTCGTGGTCGGGGAGGCGCGGGATTCCCCACCGGCGTAAAGTGGAGTTTTCTTCCAAAAGATTACCAAGGGCCGAAGTACTTGTGTTGCAATGCGGACGAAAGTGAGCCGGGGACATTTAAAGATCGGCAGCTCATGGAACGCGATCCCCATCAGATGTTGGAAGGGATGGCGATTACGTGTTATGCCATCGGAGCGGAAACGAGTTACATCTATATACGAGGCGAATTCCGGTTAGGCGCCCAAATCTTAGAACGCGCCATCGAAGAGGCCAAGCAAGCCGGGCACTTGGGTTCGAACGTCTATGGGAGTGGGGTGACCATGAATATCTATGTTCATGCCGGAGCCGGGGCGTATATTTGTGGGGAGGAAACTGCCTTGCTCGAATCGTTGGAAGGCAAGCGGGGGAAACCACGAATTAAGCCGCCGTTTCCCGCCACGCATGGTCTCTACCAAAAGCCGACTGTGGTGAATAATGTAGAGACCTTGGCGAATATCCCTCATATTGTCACTCGAGGTCCTGAATGGTTCGCGGCAATCGGCGCCCCACCGAAAAGCACGGGGACTCGCGTCTATTGTCTCAGTGGGCATGTCAAGAATCCTGGAAATTACGAATTGCCGGTGAATGCCACGTTTCGAGATTTAATAGTTGACTTAGGTGGCGGGATGCGATCGGATAAGCTTTTGAAAGCCTTTATTCCGGGAGGAGCTTCAGCACCATTTCTGACTCCGGAACACATCGATGTGCAAATGGATTTTGAATCCGTGGCCATGGCAGGATCCATGTCTGGTTCCGGTGGTATAACGGTCATGGAAGAAGGCACGAGTATGGTATGGGCCGCACTTCGGCTTATGGAGTTTTTCTATCATGAGTCCTGCGGCAAGTGTACGCCCTGCCGGGAAGGCAGTTCGTGGATCGTGCAAATTCTCCAGAGAATTCAGAATAAACAAGGGCGGCCGGGAGACCTCGACACGCTCACGGAAATCTGTGAAAACATCGGTGGCCGAACGGTGTGTGCCTTTGGCGATGCGGAAATTGCGCCGGTCCAAAGTACGTTGCAATACTGGCGTCATGAGTATGAAGCGCTGATTGAAGAAGCTGAAGCATTACGTGCGACGAGAAAAGAAAAAGAAATTCCGGTGTTGAGCCTCTAGGAATTAGAA
>CAYMQW010000043.1:0-10328 GCA_964392595.1 uncultured Nitrospiraceae bacterium | reverse complement strand
CTCCACCACTCCCACCTTTCCTTCGTTATGAAAAACCCAACACTGTTTCGCGTGGCTTTCAATATTACAGGTAAGCTCGGCATATAGACCTTTTTTGTAAAAGGACACAAAACCATGAGATCGTTTCATGATGGAGCTCAGGACGGACTCGAAGCACTGGAATCACTGGATCCGTCAAAAATTCAATCCTTCTCGGATTTGCTCATCGCTATGAAAAAAACCGCCTTTGGCGGCCATCGTCTTGGCGATGCATTCGACATTCTGAAAGCCATGATTCACGACCCGGACTGTTTCGTCGTCATGACACTCTCCGGTGCCATGACCATCGCCAAGATGGGAAAGATCATGTGCACGATGATCGATCGTGGAATGGTCCAAGCCGTGATTTCCACTGGCGCGCTCATTGCCCATGGCATGAGCGAAGCGGTGGGGCAAACGCATTACAAGTATCATCCCTCGATGAATGATGTGGATTTGTTTAATAAAGGCTACAACCGAGTGTATGACACCTTGGAAATGGAATTGAATCTGAATCATGTCGAACAGCTCACCGGAGAAACCCTCAATCGCCTCGATCCGGATCAACCGCTCTCGTCTGAACTGCTCACGCGTGAACTTGGAAAAACATTGGCGAATGAATACGAAGGGCCAGGAATTTTGAAAAGTGCATTTCTGAAAAAGGTGCCGGTATATATTCCCGCGTTTACAGACTCTGAGCTTGGCTTAGACGTGTCCATTTGGGCCATGGGAAAACATCGGGAAGCAACATCAGCACCAGAGACAGAAGCTTCGGATGGTCAAAAGATTTGGAACTCCTTAAAGCAACACCATGCCGCCTTTAACCCCTTTTTAGATCTCAACAGCTATACGGAACAATTATTGGGAGCGAAGCGGCTTGGCATTTTCACCATCGGTGGGGGCGTGCCCCGCAATTGGGCACAACAGATTCCTCCGTATATTGAAATTCTCAATTTGAGACTCGGGACCGAGATTACACCACCACGTTTTCACTACGGCGTTCGCATTTGTCCTGAGCCAGATTATTGGGGAGGTCTGAGTGGATGCACATACCAGGAGGGGGTCTCTTGGGGCAAATTCGTGCCTCAAGAAGAAGGAGGACGATTTGCCGAAGTGCTGAGCGATGCAACCGTAGTCTGGCCGTTATTACTCATGGGATTACTTGACGAAGACACGCCTCAAGCCAATGAAAAATAAACTCGGCATAGGTGAATCCTTTCCCAAAAAATTTGACAGCGATCAGGCCTACGCCCACAATGAATTAACGTATTAGCCGGAGTAAGAGGACACCATATGCTTGTACCTTTTCTACAACGATTTTCGGCCAACCTGTATCAACACATACTCGCGGCTAGACTCTTCCAAACCCTTGCCGTACTTGCCGTGTTCTTGCTGACCGCACTGCCTGCAAGTAGCCATGATGATACATTTCTACTTCGCGAAGACGATCGAATCCGAGGAGATCAACAGGCTCCCATCACCCTTTTGGAATATTCCGATTTCACCTGCGGATTCTGCGAAAAGTTTTTCGAAGAAACCTGGCCTCTGCTAAATTCCGAATACATCCAAACCGGCAAACTCCGACTTATTTATCGGGACTTCCCCAGAGCAGTCAGCGGGGCGAGTATCGACACGGCCATGGCGGCCCGCTGCGCAGGCGAACAAGGGCAGTATTGGTCCATGCATGACAAATTATTCTCCAGCAGTCGGAAATTTTCTTCCGACCAATTGCAACAACAAGCTGAAGATCTGCGGCTGAACGTCAGACAATTTAGTGAGTGTGTCCAAGAGGAACGATATATGGAATCCATTTATCGCGACCGAATGGAAGGTGGCAGCATCGGCGTTCGTGGAACCCCCCATTTCATTTTGTATTTAACGCACAACCCGGAGGCTGGTCCATTTCTCGTGCTTCCAGGAGCCTTCCCTTTTGATGCCTTTCAAGAGCAAATCGAAAAACTTTTGAAGAAGGCTTCAACACAGGAAAGTTCCGGATCTCTGTAGCCTGGTGGTTCATGAATGCAGGAAGGCGAACCAACTTGCAGAGAAGCCCAGGGAACCCAAGCATAGAATTAGGTATTGAAAAGTTGAGGAAGCTGACCTATCCTTGGAAAAGCAGATCAATTATTTGTGTTGGTCATTTGAGTCGTGACTGAATAATTTCTTGTAACAGGTGGTATCAATGTCAGAAACTCACACGTTTTGGGCTGTTGAATGTGCGGAAGGTGACCCCGATTTCTTTGTATGTATGGACTGCCTTAACGAGGTCTATCGTCGGAAGGTTCCCACGGAGTGCCACGGTTGCGGTGCCATTTCTTCGTTTGAACCGTTTGCTCTCGAATCGATCAACGATTGGGGAACGGAAGAACTCATCGCCAAAGCTCAACACGCGTCTTCTGAGGACGCACCTTCGACGGAACCTTCCTCCGTTTAACCCTCAGTGGAACAGCTTCCAGGACCAGCTTTTCTCATCGGTACTGAATGGCGTGAGTCTCCGGTTCGCCAATCTGTGCTCAATCCCTACACAGGACATTCCATTGCCGAAGTCTGTCAAGCCCAAGCGCCCGATATTGAAGATGCCATTCAACTGAGTGTTTCTGCGTTTCCGGCCATTGCCAAGCTGCCGTCCCACGTACGAGCCAAGGCGCTTTCAGGCATCGCACAACAGCTTACTGTGCGCCAACACGAGTTTGCCAAGATCATGAGTTTGGAATCCGGCAAACCCATTACCGATTCAGGACGTGAGGTTCACCGTGCCATTCAGACCTTCACCTGGGCGAGTGAAGAAGCCAAACGCATGTCTGGGGATACCATCCCCATGGATAATAGCCCAGGCATGGATCACCACATGGGCATCCTTCGACGAGTACCGATTGGGCCTGTCCTGGGCATCACGCCCTTTAATTTCCCTTTGAACCTTGTGGCCCACAAAATCGCACCCTGCTTGGCTGTAGGAAACCCCTTCCTTCTAAAACCAGCCCCACAAACTCCCCTGACCGCCTTACTGCTCGGAGAAATTATTTGCGCGCTCGGACTCCCTCCCGGCACATTGAGTGTCTTGCCTTGCGAGAATACCCTAGCTGAAACCATGGTACGAGATCCCCGAATTCAAGCTCTGAGTTTTACGGGAAGTGCCACAGTGGGATGGAGCCTCAAAGACAAGGCCGGAAAAAAACGTGTCTCGCTGGAATTGGGAGGAAATGCAGCGGTTATTGTTGAGCCAGATGCAAACCTCCAACTGGTGGCCCAACGTTGTGCCGCCGGTGGACTTTCATACTCGGGGCAGACCTGCATTTCCGTGCAGCGGCTGTATATCCACCATGATATTTACGATCAATTCGTCAAACTCCTACTTCATCAGGTTCGCGCCATACCCAGTGGCGACCCTCTCAATGAATCCACCGTCGTTGGACCACTGATCAACCAGCAAGCGGCAATCAGAGTCGAAACGTGGATTCAAGAAGCCATTGCACAAGGTGCGGATTGCCTACTCGGCGGAACTCGACAGGAATCTTTTGTGACGCCAACGGTCCTAGCCAATGTTCGCCCAACCATGAAAGTATCCTGCGAAGAAATATTTGGTCCTGTCATCACCCTCTCCCGCTATCAGGACTTCGCGGAAGCGTTGCATGGTGTCAACAATTCCCCGTATGGGCTTCAAGCCGGCGTGTTTACTCAGAATATCAATCGCATTTTTCAGGCGTATCGGGAACTTGAAGTTGGGGCAGTACTCGCCAATGAAATCCCCACTTGGCGCGCAGACCATATGCCATATGGTGGAGTCAAGGATTCCGGGTTAGGACGTGAAGGCGTTCAGTACGCCATGCAAGAACTCACCGAACCAAAGCTCTTGGTGTTACACCTGCCTCCTCTTGGAACCTAATGGGGGAGCGAAAATGGGTGTAACGTGCCAGTAAAGGGTAGGAACTTTCATACTCCTATATCGGCTTTCGCGTTTGCTCTTTCCCTGTGTCGCCTGTAACAAGTATGAACACTTTACAAAAATTTCTTGCAGAATTCCTTCTAAATTTGTCAAGATACAATCCGCATGTTCGTTTTCAGCCTCACAGCCGGATATGACTGTTCATAAATGGCGCTGTCAGCAGAAATGACTAGCCTGACAAAGCAACCTTACGATTTTGCAGACGTCACCAAGCATTTTTGAACATCGTGTGAACTACCACACGAAACAAACGGAGGAGACATGGTTCCTACTCACATGTTTCTGACCCGAGGGGTCGGTGTGCATCGAGAAAAACTCGCTTCATTCGAAGAAGCCTTACGACGTGCTGGCGTGGCCTATTGTAACCTGGTGAGTGTCTCATCGATCCTCCCACCAAACTGTAAAATCATTCCACAAAAACGCGGAGTACAGTTGTTGAATCCCGGCGAAATCACATACTGTGTGATGGCCCGATGTGAAACCAATGAACGGAGTCGTCTGATCTCCTCATCAATAGGCGTGGCCATCCCCGAGGGCCGACACAAGGCATATGGCTATCTCTCTGAACATCATGCTTGTGGAGAAACCGACGAAGAGGCTGGTGATTACACCGAAGATCTGGCGGCACAAATGCTCGCCACCACGCTTGGCATTAAGTTTGACCCCAACGTGGCCTGGAAGGAACGAGAACAAGTGTTCAAAATGGGCGGGAAAATTGTTCGCACGCAAAACATCACCCAATCCGCCATCGGAAAACCAAACAGGTGGACGACCGTAGTGGCTCTCGCGGTGTTCATTCCCCTCGAAAATATTCCAAACCCAATCCGCCCACCGAGAAAGAAAAAATAAGTAAAAAAGAAACGGCGCTGGGCGGGTTTTTTCACCGCCCAGCTAAACCGAAAATTTCGCCCACAAGACCGTGTGATCCGAAGGGCTCTTGCCTTTCCTGGGATTCACATCCACTTCAACCGCTGTACATTTTTGGGCCAACGATTTCGTTGCAAGGATGTGGTCAATTCTCCAACCGCGATTTGCCTTCATCGCATCCGGCTGACGATAATCCCAAAAGGTAAATTGCCGTCGATCCGGGTACAAGCGGCGAAACACATCTTCAAAGCCCCAACTCATGGTCTTTTGGTACGCCTCTTGTGCATCCTGGTGATAACACACATGCGTCAAATGTTTTTCCGGGCTGTGGACATCCATCGGCTCCGGTGCCACATTCATATCTCCACACCAAATGACCGGTTGGTCAGGTGAGAAGTGGCGTGAAAAGTACCGGCGCAACCGCTTGAACCACTCCAGTTTGTACTGATACTTTGGGTGATCGATTTTAAACCCTTGAGGGATGTAAGTATTCACGATGGAAATCCCTTGAACCACGACATGCAGCAACCGGAAACCATCGGCATTTGGGCCTTTATCCAGACCATCCGAGGTAAATTCTGGTGCGGTTCTGGTCAACACGGCAACACCGTTATACCCTTTCATCCCGCGAAATGTCACAACATAGCCGGTGGACTCCAAGGCCTCTACAGGAAATTCCGTATCTTGAACTTTGGTTTCCTGCAAACACAACACATCAGGAGCATGTGTTGTCAACCACCGCTTCACGGTAGACAATCGCTTTCGTACCGAATTCACGTTAAACGTGGCAATCTTCATGTGTTCATTCCTTCATTGCTGGATATATAATCCTTCTCGAAAAGACCTCAACGTTCATTTTATTATTTCTGGAGTCACCTCGTCATGACCTTCACCCCTCAGGAAATCGCGCGTCTCACGGACACCAACTTTTTTCTCGATAAGGCCACCATCTCTACGAAAATTCGGCAATCCTTAGAACAACTCCACGAGACCTATCAACACGAACTCACGCAACATCAACTCATTGTTCCGGATCAATTTACCCTCGACGCATTCCAACTGGTCAAAGGGGAGCAATTAGAAAACTTCCCCTATCAATATTTGGATTATCCTCGATTGTACACACGAGAAACCAAGTTTGCCTTTCGTACTCTGTATTGGTGGGGCCATCACATTATTTTTTCCCTCATTCTCGAAGGTGGCCACATTCGACGGTATAAAGAAAACCTTATCAACCGGTTTTCAGAGATCGCCGATCAAGAGGTATATTTATGTCTCGATAGTTCATTGTGGGAATGGAAGAAGGGACCGGGGTATACCTTGAAACTGACAAAAGACCGAAAGCCTGAAGTGGCTGCCGTCCTCGCGAATCGTCCATTTTTCAAGCTCGCACTTTTCATTCCATTTGATGATCCTATCGTCACCTCTGGAGACATTTCCCAGAAAGGCCAGGAAGTCTTACGCTTGATGCTTCCCGTCATAAAAAACTAAACCTTAATCCTCTTCTTGTAACCCAAGTATTTCCATTAACTCCATGGCACTGTAGTTTTTATTGGCCTCCAGCTGGATGATGTCAATCTCGGCTTCCTGGCATAACACCTTCATGAGAATGGGCGAAGAACTCGATTGGCCACCCTCATTGGATTTTGCCCCAATCATAATAATTTTAGTCGGAAGCATGGTTCCGGGATGAACCAGCACAAAATCAGCGGTGAGGGTTCGGATAGCCTTCACCATTTCCCGCCGTGCAACCTCATCGTCCCCACTCACCTGGACCAACGTGCGCAAGGGAATTTTGGCAAAAACCAAAAAGCTATCACGGGACACTAAATGGACGAGATTAAATAGGACCACCTCTGATGCCTGAATTAACGGACGCCCGCAAACAGTGATCGCATCAGGAATGGTTGCCTCATTGACTCGTTGAGACTGTCGTCGCCGATTCCACCAGGGTTGCACCAGAAAATAGACTAGCATGAAGGTTACAATAGTCAGCGCCAACATCAAGAGCTGAGAGAGGAGTGGGAGCGAATCAATGGAAAGCGCTGAAAGGGGATGAAAGGCAGCAAACACGTCGGACCTTTACCTTTGGCGGAAATTAGAAATGGATTGAGAATGTATTCTTTCCCGGCACAACCATTCCCAACACCACCGGGTATCGAGCGCCGGTGACCGACGGCACATTGGTCGGCACACCGTGAATGGTTTGATAGGCCATCACGGCGAACGCCAACGCCTCAAAGGCATTGCTATCAACACCAACCTGATCCATGGTGCGAACCGGACATGGATCAAATGCCTGTCTCAGCGCATCCATGAGAGCCAGGTTGTTGACTCCGCCTCCACCGAGTATAACCTCATCGACATTCCCTTTGAGCCATTCACATGCCGCGAAAATTGTCTTGGCCACAAAGCCGCAACTGGTCGCAAGGGCATCTGGCAGGGACAGGCGTTTCGCTTTCGCCTGCCGTAACACGTCAGCAATATACGAGTCGCCAAATTCTTCACGTCCCGTAGATTTTGGAGGTCGCTTGGCAAGGTAGGGATGGGCTGATAAGGTCTTAAGCAACGAAGCATGACTCCGGCCTTTTCCCGCCAGACGGCCACTTCGATCAATCTGTTGTGTTCCACCGGTACCCTTCACCACCAATCCGTCCAACAGCATGTTGCATGGGCCCGTATCAAATGCCCGAATATCATCGAGGCATCCATCTGCTGGTAAAAACGTCACATTTGCAATCCCGCCAAGATTCACGACCAGCCGCGACCGACGTTTCGATTGAAACGACAGATGATGAACATACGGTGCCAATGGAGCACCTTCCCCGCCTGCGGCCATGTCGCGAGTGCGAAAATCTGCCACCGTCGTAATGCCGGTCCGTTCGGCAATAATGGCTGGATCACCAATTTGAAGAGTAGATCGAATGGCCCCAATCTTGGGTTCTCGAATGGGTGTGGGTTGATGATACACCGTTTGGCCGTGCGAACCGATCACCCGAATATCTTCCGGTGCCAAGCCGGCTCGCTTAATCGTCCGAAGGGCCGTCTGAGCAAATACTTCCCCGACCGCCGCATTCAGATGACATAACTCGGCAACGGTTCCTTGAGTGGGAGCCAGCAGCACGCGCTGTCGTAAGCTTGGCGGGTAGGCTAACGTTTGAGATGCGAGGAGCTTGATCTTGAGGCGTGCCTGAGAACGGGTGATATCAACAATGGCACAGTCTACCCCATCGACAGATGTCCCGGACATGAGTCCCAAGCATTTCATGAATTCAATTACCGTGGAGATTGGAGTAGACGATCAGCCGGGCCTCAAAAAAAATCACCTTCGGGGTACCGTGTCTCCATTTAGATTTTTTGAGATTCTTGCCGGTTCCGATCCCACACCATCCCTATTTGCTCTTTGGCACTAAACCCAAGCGTTTCATAAAACACCTGCTTTTCGCGGGTACACAGCCAAAACAATTCCACCCGCTGCAGGGTCGGATGCGACAGAATACGCTTGATAATCTCCGTTCCGATATCTTGGCCCTGGTACTGTTCATTCACGATAACATCCCAAATTGAAGCCCGGTAGACATAATCCGTCAGCACTCGTCCACACCCCACTACCCGCTCCCCATCCCAAGCCGTCAGAAACAAATTGGTGTGTTTCACCATTTCTTGAGCATCGCGCAGAGTCCTTCCTCTGGACCAGGGTGATTGTTCAAACAGTGGCAAAAGGCTGGCAGAATCGAATTGTTTCACATCGGTGTATGTGATCATGAGAACCCTAAGGACCCAAATTGGGAGTTTTTTGATTGACCGGCTGGAAAATTTTGATGTATCTGTATTACACTAATCGCTATACAAATACTAGGATCCTGTTCAAGATTAGACAGATCAACTGCCTGTGCTAATCCTGAATCGGCTCCTAGCAACGAAAAGGATGCTCATGCCGATGCTTGTCAGAAAATGTCCCAAATGCGAGAAATTATTTTGGATTAAGGAACAGGACATCGAATATTCCAACGACGATACTTGGAGAGTCACGTGTCAGCATTGCCAGCAAGTGCTTCGCATTCCCCTCGTGACGCAGGGACCCAATGCTGGCGCTCCAAAAATGGGCCACTAACTAGGCTGTTCAAAAAGGCCGTCAGCGGCGTTCTCGGCCCTTTGTCGTGCTCACGTACTCGCGTACGCTCCGTGCGCCAAAGGGCCTGCGGCCTTGCTGGACGACCTTTTTGAACAGCCTAGTTTCCTCTTGGTAATAAATGAAGAGAACAGTTCTCGTCAATTTGAAAATTATCAAAAAAACACTAAATTTTATACCTCCAGAATCGAAGACCTATGCATATTGAGAGCCTGGGCGGGTTACGCGCGCAGATTGTGGGAGGACCCGATCGGGACGGCGGTGGCACAGGCCCAGTGGTCGTGCTCCTCCATGGGTTTGGTGCACCCGGAGACGATCTTGTCGCATTGTGGAAAATGATTCGAGTGCCCGATGAAGTCCGGTTTGTATTTCCGGTAGCCTCTCTGGCTCTTGACGGTGGGCTCCAAGGTGGCCGGGCATGGTGGATGCCCGATATGGAACGCATTGCCCGTGATGCCGCCAGTGGCCGGGAACGTGACGTACATGCCGTTCCTGACGGGCTGACAGAGGCCAGAGAGTATATCATGGCATTGCTCGACGAATTGGAACAACAGTGCGGCCTCCCATCAGAGAAAATTATTCTTGGAGGTTTCTCTCAAGGTGCCATGTTGGCCTGCGACACTGTACTCAGGACAAATCGACCATTTGCCGGTCTCATCCTTCTGTCAGGGACACTCATTGCCAAAAATGAATGGGTGCCACTCATGCCCAATCGAAAAGGGCTCCCGGTTTTTCAAACTCACGGCACGGATGACCCCTTACTGCCATGTCAAACCGCCAAGGACCTTCGAGATACCATGACCAGCCAAGGAATTCCCGTCGAATGGTATGAATTTCGTGGGGGGCATGAAATTCCATTTGGCGTCCTCGAACGATTAGGGTCCTTTCTTCAGAACCATCTCAATGCATCTTTTTGATCCCGCCATAATAGACATAAGGAACAAATCCAGGCGGAATTGCGTCAAAATGCAGCGTTGAGTATGATGAAGACGTTCGGAGGCTTAACCTATTTCCATCACATTTCCCTAAGAGGTATCGGAGTCCATGATCACCAACGAAGTCCTTACGCAATACATCATCCAGGCCATGCCCGATGCAAAAGTCACCATGACTGATCGCACAGGGACCATGGATCACCTGAACGTCCGGGTCCAATCAGATTCATTTAAGGGAAAAAACCTACTCGATCGCCATCGCATGATTTACCAGGCATTAGACGAACCCATGAAAGATGGGCGTATTCATGCGCTCGAATTACAAGCCGAAACCATTGACGGATCATAAGGGTTCGCGTAAGAATAACTTCCCCTGCTTGGGTCCCTTGCCACCTGCCTGGCAAGGCGCGAGCAACTGCGCATACTCCTCTGT
>CAYMQW010000042.1:0-10377 GCA_964392595.1 uncultured Nitrospiraceae bacterium | reverse complement strand
TTATTCCTGTGTATGTGACTGAAAATATGGTTGGGCATAAACTTGGTGAGTTTTCTCCTACCAGGTTCTTTAAAGGGCATGGGGCCGCAAGATCTGAAAAAGCGGTTGCCTTGAAGTAGGTTTAGAAGGGGAAACGGTCTATGGCTGAAGCAAGTGCTGTCCTTCGTTCTGTACGAATGACTCCAAGGAAGATGCGAATGGTGATTGATTTGATCCGTGGCCGTGAGGTGCCTGAAGCCTTAACGCTTCTCAAGTATCTTCATCGGGCCGCCTCACCGGTAGTGGAAAAACTCCTTCAATCCGCTGTGGCGAATGCGGGGCAAAAGGAGTTAGGCGATCCTGACTCTTTGCGGATTGTCAGAGCCTATGTTGATGGTGGTCCAGTGTTAAAACGCTTTCGGGCTCGGTCCATGGGGCGTGCCAATCCCATTCTTAAGCGGACTAGTCATGTCACGATTGTCGTGGCGTCAACCGAGAGCTCTTGAGGGTTGGGACGCTGGCAATGTTTAGGGCATCCAGTTTCATGCAGGTAGAGGAGTAGGCTGAATTTATGGGTCAAAAAACACATCCATATGGCTTTAGGCTTGGCTATACTAGGTCATGGAATTCTCGCTGGTATGCCAAAAAAGATTTTGTAAAACTGCTTCACGAAGATGTGCAGATCCGAAAAATCGTCAAAACCAGATTGTATCATGCCGGCATTTCTCGGGTGGAAATAGAGCGATCAGGCAATCAAGTCAAAACCATTATTCATACCGCACGTCCCGGTATTATTATTGGCAGGAAGGGTGCTGAAGTCGATAAGTTGAAGTCCCTGCTTGAGCAGAAATATGGTCGTGAGGTGTATGTCACGGTCAAGGAAATTAAAAAACCAGAATTGGATGCACAATTGGTCGCGGAAAATATTGCTTTACAGTTGGAAAAGAGAGTTTCCTTTCGGCGAGCGATGAAGCGAAGCGTGGCGGCGGCCTTGCGCTTAGGTGCAAAAGGGATACGAGTGTCGTGCGCTGGGCGACTTGGGGGAAATGAAATTGCCAGGACCGAATGGTACCGGGAGGGGCGAGTCCCGCTTCATACCCTTCGCGCTGACGTCGATTATGGTTTTGCGGAATCCCATACGACCATGGGAATCATTGGTGTGAAGACTTGGATTTATAAAGGCGATGCGGAGCTGCCTTCCTCAACCAAAGGTGATCCTTCTCTTTCCTTATTGTAAAAATGGACAAGCGTAATTTATTATGTTAGCCCCCAAAAAAGTTAAATATCGGAAAGTTCATAAAGGGCGGATGCATGGAAAAGCCTACCGTGGTGGAGAGGTGTCGTTTGGTCAGTTTGGGCTGAAGGTACTCGAGCCAGGCCGAATTACTGCTCGTCAGATTGAAGCGGCTAGAATTGCCATGACGCGGTATGTCAAGCGTGGCGGGCGTATTTGGACGCGTATTTTTCCAGATAAGCCGGTTACAAAAAAGCCTGCTGAAGTTCGTATGGGAAAAGGTAAAGGTAACCCAGAGTTTTGGGTGGCTGTGGTTAAGCCAGGTCGAATCCTCTATGAAATGGACGATGTGAGTCGAAGTGTGGCGGAAGAAGCCTTTCGTTTGGCTGGGCATAAATTACCCTTGGCGACGAAGTTTGTGGTTCGTGGTGAGTTAGGAATCTAAGGTAAATCTGTATGGATATTCAAGAGCTCAGAGGAATGGAATTAGAAGAGATCGTAGGGAAAGTTCACGGGCTGAAGGAAGAGTTGTTTCATCTTCGATGTCAACTGGCCTTTGGACGAATTGAAAATCCTATGCGCATTCGACAAGTCAGACGTGATGTGGCCCGGGCCCGGACAGTCCTTCGTGAGAAGGAGTTGGGCGTGGCGCGCGGTGATGGGGGTATAGGTGCTAAAGAATGACTAATGTGAATCGTCGTAGACAACGCGTGACGTATGGAAAAGTTGTCAAGGATAAGATGCAAAAAACGGTTGTGGTGGCCATTATAAGACTGGTGCCTCATCCATTGTATGGGAAGGTCGTTCGTCTGGTGTCCACCTTGAAAGCGCATGATGAGAAAAATGAATCGAAAATTGGAGATCGTGTGAAAATTGTTGAAACGCGTCCTTTGAGTAAAGATAAACATTGGCGTGTTGCGGCAGTGATCGAACGAGGAGAAAAGTCTCAACAGGCATAGATGGGTCTCATCTATGTAGGAGCAGTGAATAGGCATGATTCAAAATTATACCTACCTTGATGTAGCAGACAATTCCGGGGCCAAAAGTGTTCGGTGTTTTCATGTGTTGGGCGGAACACGCCGGAGGTATGGTGGAATCGGAGATATTATTGTTGTATCAGTTCGAGAGGCCATTCCAAAAGCGGCCGTTAAAAAAGGGCAGGTGGTGAAGGCGGTGATTGTGCGAACAAAGAAGAGTGCACGGCGGGAAGACGGATCCTATATACGCTTTGATCGAAATGCTTGTGTACTGGTCAATGATAAAGGCGATCCGGTTGGAACAAGAATTTTTGGGCCAGTTGCCAGAGAGTTGCGCAAAAAAAAGTTTATGAAAATTGTTTCACTTGCTCCTGAGGTTATATAATGGCGCGTAGTCTCGGAAGGAAGAAATCTAGGCATGTTCACCAGAAGACTCGGGTCAAAAAAGGGGACACGGTTATGGTGATTACCGGTCGTGAAAAGGGGAAGACTGGTAAAGTGTTGGGAGTGTTTCCTCGTACGGGAAGAGTGACTGTCGAAAATTTGAATATTGTCAAGCGTCATACAAAGCCTACGCAAAAGCATAAACAAGGCGCTATTTTGGAACGTGAAGCGCCGTTCGCCATCTCCAATGTCATGATTTATTCCCAGGGTGCTCAGAGACCGTCTCGAGTTAGCATTAAAGTGTTGGATGATGGTCGGCGTGTCAGGGTTCTTCGAAGGAGTCCTGAGGAAATTTTGGATAAGGTCTGATGAGTAAGAAACAAACGAGTACAGCTGAGGCGTCTTCATCAAATGGAAAGTCGATTCCACGGCTAAAGGAGAAATACCGGAACGAAGTCATTCCCAAGATGATCAAGGAATTTGCCTATCGCAATCAGATGCAGGTTCCTCGATTGGATCGCGTGGTGCTGAATGTGGGAATGGGAGAGGCCGTTCAGAATGCCAAGATTCTAGAAGGTGCGGTGTCAGAACTTGCGGTGATTACCGGTCAGAAGCCTGTTGTGACCAGAGCAAAAAAAGCCATTGCCGGGTTTAAATTGCGGGAAGGGATGGCCATTGGAGCGAAAGTCACTCTTCGGGGAAATCATATGTATGAATTTCTTGATAGATTGATGAATATTGGCTTGCCACGCATTAGAGATTTTCGTGGTGTGTCCCCCAAGGCGTTTGACGGGCGTGGGAATTATACGCTTGGGCTGAAGGAACAGTTAACGTTTCCTGAAATAAAGTATGATGACGTCGTATCGATTCATGGTATGGATATTACCATTGTGACCAGTGCAAACCGCAATGATGAGGCAAAAGCTCTCTTGGCCCATTTAGGGATGCCTTTTCGTTGATCTGATTAACCAAATGGATTGTGTCGGAGTAACTTGTGGCAAGAAAAGCGTTACGAAACAAAGCGGCCCTCGAGCCAAAGTTTCCGGTTCGGCGATACAACCGCTGTACTTTGTGTGGAAGAGTTAGAGCGTTTTTGCGTCGATTCCATATGTGCAGAATCTGTTTTCGATTCCATAGTCTTCGTGGGGACATCCCTGGTGTTACGAAGTCAAGTTGGTAAGTCTGTTTGAATCTGGCCAACTTCTTTTTCTAAGTGAGGAATGTATATGTCCATGACTGATCCTGTTGCGGATTTGTTTGTTCGACTTCTGAATGCTGGGGGGCGAGGTCATCCGACAGTGGGTATTCCGGCCTCTAAGTTAAAAGCCAAGATACTGTCTGTTTTTCAATCTGAGGGTTTTATTCAGGGCTTTGAGGAAACAACGATTAAGGGCCACCCTGGGCTAACGGTCACATTACGCTATCACCCGGGCAGAGAGAAGAAACCTATTCTGTGCGGAATTAAGCGTGTGAGTAAGCCCGGACATCGTAAGTATGTTGGAAAAACAGAAATTCCTCGTGTGATGGGTGGATTGGGTGTCGCATTGATTTCCACCTCAAAGGGGGTGGTCACCGATAATGAAGCACGGAAAAATGGAATGGGTGGGGAAGTGTTGTGTCATATATGGTAAGGGTCACCACCTGTCGTTCCATAAACGGAAGTTAGGACAAAAAGAGCAGATGTCACGAATTGGGAAAAAGCCGGTTCCGCTAGCAAAAGGCGTAGAAGTGAAAGTTGCCGGACGGCAGGTCACCATTAAAGGTCCTCTTGGCCAGTTAGCCTGGGGTTTGGCCGATGGCGTCAGTGTTGAGGTGAGAGATGGTGAAATCCATGTTGGACGAAATGGGGATGCCCCACAACTCAGGGCCTTACACGGATTGACGCGGATGGAAGTACATAACCTTGTCGAAGGTGTGACTAAAGGGTATGAGCGGACCTTGGAACTTACTGGTGTTGGATATCGTGCTCAAGTCCAAGGTCAAGAATTAACCCTCAATGTGGGGTTCTCTCATTCTGTTTCCGTTCCCATTCCTCAGGGTATTCAAGCGACAGTCGACAAGCAGACTGTGGTGGTGATCAAGGGGATAGATAAACGGTTGGTGACTCAAGTCGCAGCCAATATTCGAAGTGTTCGACCCCCGGATGTCTATAAACAAAAGGGCATTAAATACAGTGGAGAGGTATTGATTAAAAAGGCAGGGAAGGCCGGCAAGAAATAGTGGGCTGTTATGAATGAATTTACAAAACGTCGAAGATTCGCTCGTCGCAAAGTTCGGGTTCGAAAAAAGGTTACGGGATCAACTTCCCGACCCAGGTTGAATGTCTTTCGAAGTAATGCGCACATTTATGCTCAGATTATCGACGACACTCAAGGCCGAACCTTGGCCTCTGCTTCTTCAAGAGAAAAAACCATCATGGATAGTGTGGCCACCGGTGGATCAAATGAAGCAGCCAAAGCTGTCGGAAAGCAATTAGCGGAACGAGCCAAATCTGCCAATATTACGGCAGTGGTATTTGATCGCGGTGGACGGTTGTTTCATGGCCGAGTCAAAGCGTTAGCCGATGCTTCTCGGGAAGGTGGGCTTAACTTTTAGCCCAGGGGGATAATTAATCGTGCGTGTCAATCCTGAAGAGTTGAATTTAAAAGATAAACTGGTTTCCATTAACCGCGTGGCCAAAGTGGTGAAAGGAGGGAAACGATTTTCTTTCAGTGCGCTGGTCGTTGTGGGAGATGGTGAAGGTTGGGTTGGAATTGGAAAGGGTAAGGCTGCTGAAGTTCCTCCGGCCATTGCTAAAGCCGTAGGTCGAGCCAAAAAACAACTCATTCGAGTTCCCTTAAAAAATGGAAGTATTCCTCACGATGTTCATGGGTATTTCTGCGGCGAACATATTTTGATGAAACCAGCCAAAGAAGGGACCGGAATTATTGCGGGTGGAGCGGTTCGTGCCATTTTGGAAGTGCTCGGTGCTCATAATATTGTTGCGAAAACATTAGGGCGGGGAAACCCATTTAATGTGGTTCAAGCCACCCTTGAAGGACTCGCTAAATTGAGGGATCCGGAAGTGGTAAAGCAAATACGCCAAGCAGGGCAAGTCGTTTCGTCCTAGCATCGTTAGGTATATTTTATTTCATGACTACATCCAAACAAACCACTGAAATGAAAAGAGTGTCTATCACTTTGAAAAACAGTCCCATAGGGCGTTCCTACAAACAGCGCGTGTTTTTGCTTGGGCTTGGATTACGACGCCTTCACCAGACAGTTGAACATCCCAAAACGCCTCAGGTTCTTGGATTGATTGACAAAGTGAAGCATTTGGTCGAGGTGACCTCGTTATGAAGTTACATGATTTAAGACCGGCCCCTGGGTCTAAGAAAAAACCAAAACGATTGGGTCGAGGGCATGGGTCAGGGCATGGTAAAACGTCTGGTAAAGGTCATAAGGGGCTGTTGGCTCGCGCTGGGAATCCTAATATGGCCGGCTTCGAAGGTGGGCAAATGCCATTGGCTCGTCGAGTGCCTAAGCGAGGGTTCCACAATCCATTTCGGGTTGAGTATAGTATCGTGAACCTCCAAGTCCTCTCTTCGCTATCTGATATCAATAAAATCACGCCACAGGTGTTGCATGACAAAGGTATTGTGAGAAAGCGATCGAGACCAATCAAGATTCTCGGTGTGGGTGAACTGACCAAGCCCCTTGTTGTGGAAGCCCATAAATTTAGCCAGTCGGCCCTTCAAAAAATCCAGCAAGCGGGCGGACAAGCCAAGGTCATAGGCCGTGCTTGAACGGCTCATTACGAGCTTCCAAAACATTCTCAAAATTCCAGAGTTACGCAGCCGTGTACTCTTTACGTTGGCGATGTTGGCTGTGTATCGGATTGGGGCTCATATCCCCACACCTGGAATTAATAACGAGGAGCTACAGAAATTTCTTCTTGATCGTGGTGGGGCCCTTCTGGGGTTCCTGGATATTTTTTCTGGCGGGGCCTTATCGCGCCTCACCATTTTCGCGCTGGGCATTATGCCGTACATCAGCGCCTCGATCATTATACAGTTATTGACCGTTGTCATTCCCCATTTATCCAAACTGGCAAAGGAGGGTGAGCGCGGAAGAAAAACGATCATTCAATACACCCGCTATGGAACAATCGGGATTGCGCTGGTCCAGGGGTTCGGAATTGCGCTTGGCCTGGAGGGGATGAATCAAGGACAGTTTGTACTTGAACCAGGTTGGCCCTTTCGCTTGATGACGGTGATTACCCTCACCAGCGGGACTGCATTTTTAATGTGGCTGGGTGAGCAGATTACTGAACGGGGCGTTGGGAATGGTATTTCTCTCATTATCTTTGCAGGAATCGTTGCTCGACTTCCAAGTGCTGTCGTTCAAACCATCGACCTATATCGGGTAGGAGAGCTCAGTCTTCTCTTACTAATTATTTTAGGCCTGGTCATGATTGGAGTCGTGACCGCCATTGTATTCTTGGAAACCGGTCGGCGTAAGGTCCCTGTTCAATACGCCAAACGAGTCGTGGGGAGACGTGTCTTTGGGGGGCAGAGCACTCATATTCCCTTAAAGATTAATACGGCAGGAGTGATCCCGCCAATTTTTGCGTCTTCGATCATTGCGTTTCCAGCCACGATTACGGGATTTATTCAGGTTCCTTGGGTGCAGGCTATTGGTGCGCATCTGGCTCCAGGTTCGTTAGTATATACGCTGATGTATGTCAGCATGATTCTGTTCTTTTGTTTTTTTTATACAGCGGTGGTCCTGAACCCCGTTGATATGTCAGACAACATGAAGAAATATGGGGGCTTTATCCCTGGGATTCGCCCTGGGCAACGGACTGCGGATTATATTTACAAAGTTTTGACACGGATCACGTTCGCGGGGGCTATCTATTTAGCCATTGTGTGCGTCATTCCCGAGCTGTTGATTTATCGGTTGAATGTTCCATTTTATTTCGGAGGGACATCGTTGCTCATCGTCGTTGGCGTGGGACTAGATACGGCTCAACAGATTGAATCACATATGTTGATGCGCAATTATGAAGGGTTTCTCTCCAAAGGCAAGCTCCGGGGAAGGAGTGGTTAGCCGGCAATGCGGTTAGTGTTTCTTGGTGCTCCAGGTGTGGGAAAAGGGACGCAGGCTGAAATGGTGTCGGCGAAATACAGCATCCCAAAAATTTCAACGGGAGACCTGTTGCGGGCAGCAGTGGCACAGCAAACGTTATTAGGAAAAGAAGCGAAGCAATTTATGAATCGAGGCGATCTGGTTCCTGATAACGTTGTAATCGGTTTAGTCCAAGAAAAAATTGGCACTGCGGATTGTGCCAAAGGATTTATCTTGGATGGATTTCCACGAACGGTTGCGCAGGCTGATACTTTGGGTACGTTGTTAGCTGAGAAAGAATTGTCGCTTGATCGCGTGGTGCATTTTGTGATTCCTCGAGAGGAAGTGATCAATCGACTCAGTGGACGGCGAAGTTGTTCAACATGTCCCGCAGTCTACCATGTGGAGTTTGTTCCTCCCAAGCAGGCGGGGCTCTGCGATGAATGTGAGGGTGAGCTTGTTCAACGGAGTGATGATCAAAAAGAAACCGTGGAGTCCAGGTTGACTGTTTATGAAGAACAAACATCTCCCTTGATTGACTATTATCGTGAAAAGAATATATTGGCTGAACTGAATGGCTCAGGGATAGTGGATGATGTACAAGAGCGATTACTTGCGTTGTTATCAGCTTCTTGAGCATTCATGATTGTTCTGAAGACACCAGAAGAGATCGAAATGATGGCCCAGGCTGCCAAAATTGTCGCAGAGGCTCATCATGTGTTGAAAAAAGAGGTCAAACCTGGCATTACGACCTTGTCTCTTGATAAAATCGCAGATGAATTTATCAGAGGCCATGGAGGGATTCCGGCATTTAAAGGGTATCGGAACTATCCCAAGACCTTATGTGTGGCAGTTAATGACGAGGTCGTACACGGAATTCCCTCAAATCGTGTTTTGAAAGAAGGGGATATCATTGGGCTTGACTTAGGCGCAATTGTTCAGGGATTTTATGGGGATGGAGCCGTGACGGTCCCCGTTGGTCCTATTCCCGACCAAGTCGCCACCCTCTTGCGTGTGACCGAGGAGTCCATGCTGAAGGGGCTTGAGCAAGGCGTGGTGGGGAATCGGCTGTCCGATATTTCGCATGCCGTCCAATGCCACGTCGAAGCCCATGGGTTTTCGGTTGTTCGCGATTTTGTAGGACATGGAATTGGTCGTCAATTGCACGAAGAGCCGCAAGTCCCGAATTATGGGAGACCTGGGCAAGGACCTCGGCTGCAAGTTGGAATGGTTTTGGCCATTGAACCAATGGTAAATCTCGGTGGCTATCATGTCCGGGTATTAGATGACCAATGGACGGCCGTGACGCAAGATGGGAGTCTATCTGCTCACTTTGAACATACCATTGCGATTCAACCGAGTGGTCCTCCAAGAATTTTAACGGCGCTGTAACACATTGAGAATAAGGGACTTTCAAGAAAAGGTTTGAGCGTGATTATGGGAAAAGAAGATGTCATTGAGGTTCAGGGTTCCGTGTTAGAGACCTTACCCAATGCGATGTTTCGTGTGCGGCTAGAGAGTGGGCACAAGATCCTGGCACATATATCAGGAAAAATGAGAATGCACTTCATCAGAATATTACCTGGCGATAAAGTGACGGTCGAATTATCGCCCTATGACTTGACGAGAGGCCGTATCACCTATCGCTTTAAATAATTATGATGTGGGATCGAAGATGAAAGTCAAATCGTCAGTGAAACCAATCTGTTCAAAATGTACGGTCTACCGACGGCGTGGCGTGGTTCGGGTTCGTTGCACCAATCCGAGGCACAAACAACGTCAGGGGTAGGAAATGGTACGGTTCAGCCGCTTGAGACTGGGGCAGTGACCGGTCTGAACATGATGGTGGATGAACGCTAAGGAGGACGCATGGCTCGTATTGCAGGAGTTGATCTTCCCGCAGGGAAGCGCCTTGATATTGGATTGACCTATATCTACGGAATCGGTCCATGGACCGCGCGCAGTATTTTACGGAAGACGGGTATTAATGGGGCGGTTCGAGTTAAAGATCTCGTTGAAGACGATATCGTGAAACTTCGTGAAGTGATTGACCGCGATTGCAACGTGGAAGGTGATTTGCGGAGAGAAATCACGATGAGCATCAAGCGGCTTATTGATACGGGTACCTACCGTGGTCTTCGTCATCGAAAAGGGCTTCCCCTTCGTGGACAACGAACGAAAACAAACGCTCGAACCCGCAAGGGAAAGCGAGCCTCTATTGGTCGTGCCAAGAAATAAGATCTGAGCAAAGGTGATTGTATGAGTGTGAAAAAGAGTCGAAAAAAAGAGAAAAAAATCGTCCAAATGGGGATTGCGCATGTTCAAGCTTCCTTTAATAACACCTTGGTGACGATTACAGACATGAGTGGCAATACCGTCGTCTGGTCGAGTTCTGGTAGTTTAGGGTTTAAAGGGTCTCGAAAGAGTACGCCGTTTGCCGCCACTCGCGCGGGAGAAGCCGCCGGACGAAAAGCCATGGAACATGGAATGCGAAAAATTGATGTTTACGTCAATGGGCCTGGGTCAGGACGAGAGTCCGCCGTTCGTGCGCTACAATCGGTGGGGTTGCGAGTCAATCTTATTCGTGATGTGACGCCCATTCCACATAACGGGTGTCGTCCTCCTAAGCGACGACGAGTGTAATCATGGCCTGCCTGGAGGAGGCCGCTTTACTTTTGATGGCATAAGGATAGC
>CAYMQW010000041.1:0-10448 GCA_964392595.1 uncultured Nitrospiraceae bacterium | reverse complement strand
TCCTTCCCATAAACGATCGATTTCTCAATCTTCCAGTCATGACTTCCGCCGCCTAATTTTTCTTTACTCTTGTCCCCAATACTGCCCGTTCCTCAATTTCTTGCCCTGATAGTCCGGTGTATTCCCTGTCGGAAAATTTTCCACTTTCCACAGGTCCTCCTTCAGCCGTCTTCCTGTCTGTTGTTGATTGATTCAGAGTGATGGTTCGTGTTTGCCCGTTACCCCTGTTGGAAATTTTTACATGAACGAAAATTCGTCCAGGGGTGGAAGTCCGAAGAAAGGATAAAATTTCATTTCAAATCATGAGGTTAGAGGCAAGCAATTTTCTGGCACGGTAGTTGTAAAGGATACAGGTGGCAGCGAACAAAGATCAGTTACCTAAACCCTGGAGGATGCCATGCTAAAACTATTTTGGGGAATGATTATTGGATCGGTGATAACAATCTATGCGGCGGGTGGTCCGCCTGTTGCCGATCTTATTACCCACAACGTGCTGACTCTGGCCCAAGATTCTACGAGTAATCCCCAATCGTTGATGGTGTGGATGAGTCTGTGGGGCGCGATGGCCTTTTCTATGTCGTGGATGAAAAGACGACACCAACGCCCAGCAAAGACTTCTCGGTACGCATTCTTGTTGAAATAACGTTCTAAAGAAATGGACCCCCTCGATAGAGGAATTTACTTTCGTCCTCGTGAACGTTTACGGTGGAGGACGAGGGAATGATCCCTGGAGAGAGAATTGTTTTGAGCGAGAATCGAAAGCCCACGAGAGGGTATGGCCTCAATCAATGGCTCGTATTAGGCCTCATAGTGTTAGTGTGTATGTGGTTGGGAATGAGCCCGTCGAGGGCCCATAGTCGTGTGCCTCCATCATCAGCCAACAGCCTGATGACTGGGGAAGATCAGCTCCTTTCCCCAGAACCGAATCGATCATGGTCAGCGTTTCGAAGCGATGATGCCAAAAATGTGTGTGTGACCGTGGTGAATGATGGTGCCAGTGAGATATCCGTTCATTTATTCCGAAACCGGTCGTTAGCCGGGGCCTTTACGGTTCTTCCTCAACAGCTCTCGGCAATGTGTTCAGATGTCACCGTGATTGAGTTAGAGTGTGGGAATAGATCCTGTCAGCCGCGGTGGTATATTTCAGACTTCAATTAATTGTTCCATTGGATGCCCTTCCTCCTTTTACTCGCCTTCTCTTTTACTTGATCAAAAAGAAATAGCTCAGCCGGTTGGTCAATGGAATGCCGATTTGAGAAATTCGTTTGGGCGAACCGTATTGATGCCTGAAGTATATATGGTACTGTTCGCTTGAGGTGCCGTAGCCACTTTGTCAAACCGCTCATGGTTGCAGGAGGTACGAGGAGCCTGTCCAAGGGTAAACAGATCTACAACGGTTACGCTGGATTTAGCCAGAATTTCCGATCTTTTTCGTTGAATAGTTCAACTATTCGCCTTAAAGGATCGAAATGTCTGACTCAAACCAGCTCATCTTCATGACGATCGCTAATCTCGGACAGGCTCATAGGGATGATGGCGAAAGAGTCCTTGTACGAGGTCGTTTATTGATAAGAACGGTCAAGGTAAGGAAGGGAAGGCGAGTGAAGTAGGTATTGCCCGTGCTCCTGGTCCTAGGGTTGTTGCCCGGCTGTGAATCAACCGACCTGATCGTCAGTAGCTCGACTTCCGAAGAGGAAGATTCTGTGGCAATCATTCCTCCCATTGTTGAGGAAGAAGAAGTTTTCGAACCAATGGTCGATGAACCTGAGGTCGGTTCCACAGTAGCTGAACCGGTTGAACAGGCAGTCGAATCGGAAGAGGACATACCTCAAGAGCCGAGAGAACCCGTCTTGCAACAGAATGTACCTGAAATGGCTCAGGTTGCTCCCGCTCAACCGTCTGTACCTCACTCGCAGCCATCATTGCCAATTCCTCAAGTTCCCACCTCTCTTGATCCTCAACAAGCTGCTCCTGTGGAACCTGTTCGGCCGAAAACGCTGCAGGATATCTATTTTGCTTTGGATCAGGCGACGATCCTAAGTCCAGCCAAGCCCATCCTAGAAGCGAATGCCGCGCTTTTTCAAACCCAATGCAAACATCGAACCCTACTTATGAGGGCCCTTGTGATGAGCGAGGATCAGTAGAATATAATCTGGTTCTGGGGGTGAGTCGGGCCCAGGTTGTGAAAGCGTATCTCATCGATGTAGGCATTCCTCAATCACGGATTCGTATTGTGAGTTATGGGAAAGAAGGTCCGGTGTGTTCGCAGTAACATGATCAATGTTGGCAGAAAAATCGCCGCACGCATTTTCTTCTTCAATAGCATTGTTCCCGCCAACTTCGTCTCTCCAATTGTTGCGGTGGGTTTTCTGCCAAAGGGTGGATCTACGGTTCTGCGCTGAAATACGCGGAACAAATCCGAAACTCAAATGTCGAAATTCGAAACACATTCCAATGCCAAAGTGACAAAGACGCCGTGATACTGGTTGCGACTATTGGACATACAAGATGATTCCGTACTTGCGATGCAGAACGCGACAAATCCGTTCAACCTATTTTGGGACGGTTCTAAGATGTGTTAGGGCAGGTAAAAAAACTTAGACAAAATCGCGTCAAGATTTGGGTTGGGTTTTGACAGAACAATTGAGGAAAAGATGAGACATAGCACCGCTATGTTGAGGTTGTTTCGATTCAGACGCCTGCAAAGATGGCCCGAAGATGGGATGCGAGATTTTTTTTAGCAGGCCCTTAGGGCATCCAAGTCAAAGAAACCAATTGGGTGTTGGGATTCATAGCGATGAGCCAGAATCCGAACCCAAGCGTGACCACGCTGCATAGAATCAGCCCAATGAGTCCCCATGCTGCGTTTCGGTGCTGATAGGTGCTGTCCCGTTCAGACCCAAAGCGCCCACGAGGCTTGTGATCTGTGAACACGGGATTCCCGTTGCCAGTCTGATGGCGATGAGATGGTACATGGGTGGGTCCCATCATCTGGGCTTTTCGTACTTCTCGGCGTTCCTCAAGGAGACAGGCAGTCTGATACCAGTACTGTTCCTCAAGTTTGAGTAGGGCCTCACGATTGTCGAACGAGAGGGCTTTATTGAGTAACGGTTGGTAGGTTCGATCAAGTTGTTTGAATCTCCACCAGATTGATAGCCGTTTGGTCATTGTTTTAAACATAGTCGTAACCCCTTTTTGATGGTGTATTGTGTCTTTGGTTATGACAGATTGGTGGGGATTTCAAAATACGTGAATTGCAGCATTTGGGAAATTGGGCGATGCCACAATTGCAGGGAGTTAGAACCCAGAACCTCACGTCCGTGGGGAAGGACGTGAGTCTGTGGATGGGCTAGGAGAGGAACAAGCGCCTCTGCTTCAGCAAGAGTTTTATGCAGGAGTAGGGGAGCCAGGTTCCTGTCCGTTAAGTATTTAGGATTGATGTGGGAGCGGAATCGTCATATGGTGATCTTCCCTCGCCGCCCGGACTTCGCGCGTGTGTTGAATCATTTCCAGAAACTGAACCACAGCCGCTGTACGGGATTCGACACCGAGTTTAGTGTAAATGTGCTCTAAGTGTTTTGACGCGGTTCGCGGACTAATGGCCAGGATGAGACCAATTTCATTGTTTGTCTTCCCACGAGCAACCCATTCAAGCACCTCAACCTCACGCCGAGTCAATCCCTTTTCCTCTAGGGCGACAAGGGCATCCGTTTCAAGCGATGGACCAACTGACTGCACGATCTCCATGATAATAACCTTTGCTCTCCCTGGGCCTCGCCCAGATTTTTTGGGTGAATCTCTCGTGTTTGCGACTATGATTAAGGCATATCGCAACTTACGGGCCAAAACGGCAGCAAAGGAAATATAGGCCAAAATACATCTATAAGTTATTGATAGTAAATGATTTTTTTGTTGATCATGAAATTGATGTTGTGCAGATTGACGCACTACTCCAACAGAAAACGTAAAATTTTTTTACGATTTTTTGTTGAGGTAGCAGTGATATTGCAGAAAAGGCAATATATTCAATCTCTTGGAAAGAAATTCGAGATTGTAAAATTTTCCGACATTCGTTAGATGACGGATGAAAATTTCTAGAGTTGATTGTGAAAAAAACCCGTTAAAACAACGAGTTGATTGTCAGAATCAACAAGGTTTCCTCCCCGATCAATTTTCTGACATAACTCGAAAGAGGGATGAGTTTTTGTTAGCAGATTGGCGTATCGCGGCTTTGATGAGGTGTTCCCTAGATACAATTTTCGTTGAATATGAATATGGCAAACCCCTCATTGGGGAAGTAGGGAAGGTGTGTGAATTTCAAATCTGCTTATCCGGTATGGCACCAAAACAGGTTTTCGGTGACCCTCTGCAACCCGCGAAGAAAGTGGTGACTACACGACCCTCAAACACATGATCAACATCAAAACTGATGTTTTGAATATGGATTTAGTGCATGATATCACCAGTCGGCGAGAATGATTATATGCCAAAAGATATCACTGATTGACGCACGCGCGTGGTCATCAATGACCACGCGCAAAACCTAAAAGTCAAATTCTCCCGATACTCTCGACTTGTTTCGTCTGTCCTGTTACGGTTCTCCATTGTAGAGCCTTTCCTTGGGTTTAGGTGGTTGATTGGTGATATCCATTTCAATTTTAGATGTCGCTCTCCTTCAATTTTTTCACACATCATTTTCAATAGTAGTTTAGCAACATCATATGCTTTCCAAAAATAATACATTGGATTCGCAATGGAAAATCGTCTTCATTTTATTCCTGCTTGGGCTTTGTCTTCGCTTGGTAGTGTTTGGTGGGGAACATCAAGAAGGAGATGAAGTTATCTACAAAACGTTGGTTGAACAGTTAGATGGTGGCAAGGGATACACATTGCAGGGATCTCCCTTGCTAGAACAACTTAATAAATTAGAACACCATGCTTATAGCCGCCCTTTATTTTTTCATCCTCCAGGTGGCATTGGTTTATTTTGGCTGTTCTATTGGATCTTTGGCCCTTGGGGTTATCCTCTCATCCAAATATTTTCTTATGTTTTATTCTTTTGGAGCATGATGTGGTTGGCCAAGCTCCTTAGTTTATCTTCAGGTATTGGCTTAGTTATTGTCGGCGCCCTTTCTGCGTTCTCTCCAATCATGGCCCACGTAACCGCCCATTATTGGTTAGATGGACCCTTATTGGGATTTTCGACTTTAGCTGCTGCGGTTTTTCTTTTTGCTGTGAGTAGGGAAAACTCTCTGTTGGCTTGTCTTTCTGGTATGTTTTTTGGATTGGCTGGTCTAATAAAGTTAACAGCCTTTCTCATTATTCCAGGATTGGCACTCCTAGCATGGACTTGTAAAGCCCCTCCAAAGGGGAAGTCATTTGTCTATTTGTGTGGGTGTTTAGTGGTACCCGCACTTCTTTTTCAAGTTCCATGGGAGATTTGGCAATGGATAAAACTTGGAGCGCCATTTTCTGCTTTGCCTGATAAACCCTCCGAGACCCTTATTGAAAAGAATAAATATATTTACCATTTAACAGTGGTCCGTTCACCATGGATTTACTTAACACTCACTCCTAGAATTCTGTGGTCTTTAGTTCCAACCGTTCTTCTTTATGGTTTTCTGTGTGACAACAGAAAAATAAAAGAACTAGGGCAATCTTTTTTCCTGTGGATGTTTTCAGTCTTATCCTTCCATATTGTACTTGGGTTTTTGGGTTACTCAAAAGTGATACGATATGTAATCCTAATAACTCCCGCATCAATACTATTGTTTTCCTTACTTATGGATGAAGCGGCCCGAAGAGTCAGGCCAAGCAAGCCCCTTTCCCTTAGAAATATGTCCTTCCTTATTTTGGAAAAGGTTTCGCATATGGTTTTAATCATGGAAATTGGTGCCGGGGTTATGAGTTCCATACTGTACCAAAACGCTTTAATTGTTCCTATTCTTGGCAACTATTAGAAACGGCCGCATCAGAAAAGTTCGTGGCTATTTTTCGGTACCGATAAGCGCATAATACCAAGCAATTTCAGCGGCAGACAGACGGGGCATGTAACCGGGCACCATGCGAATACATCACAAAAAACCCTGCACCATGTCCATCTTCTGGCAATGTGTGAGATGCTCCTAACGACTGTTCTTCGTCAAGTTACTCGGCTCACCATAGAGGTACACTTCAAAGAACTTGTCTTGTGAGATCAGTTGCGAGTGTGCACGGACGTGCTCCATGATGGCCAACGAGTGGCTGCTATTTCTTTTGTCTTCCGGTGAAAAGATTATGATCCGGGGACGGAGAGGTAGTCCCAACTGACGATCATCGCGGCAAGAAAATTGTTTGCCAAGTGGGAGGAGAGCAGTGGTAGCGCGCCGACACCGATCCCGATGAGCAATCCTCCCAAGATGCGAATCGCCTGGCGGTTGGTGGGCCCTGCGGCTGCAGTTAACTGCCAAGTCAAGAAGGTCACGGGCCAGAGGCCAAACATGAAAAATCCGAGGCCATCGGTTGACCGGAAGAGGTACAGCGAGAGCAGGACGAGCATGGAAACACAGAGCAGTCGACTCACCCACAGTTCGCGGGCGGAATGGGTCTCTCCGCGCTCTTGCGACTCCTCAAAGAGCAGATAGGAGAGGGTCCCCATGCCGACGAACGCCCCGGTGAGTTGCCGCGTAAAACCGATGGTGACGATAAGCAGGCCGACGAGAGGGAAGCGCCAGCGGCTTGTTCGCGGTGTCCATTCCAAGTGACAGATGAGCAGAACGGTGAAGAACAGCGAGTACCAGTTGTGGTTGGAATTGATGTAGTGAAGCACACCGAGGGCCACGGAGCTTAGTGCGAGGACTCCCGCCGTCACCGCTCCACGAGACCTGAAGAGCAAAAACTACAGGACGGACGGCACAAGGGCCATGATCGCCAAGGGGTAGCACAAGCTGACCAGGCTCGGCCCAAAGATAGAGAGCGCCGCCGCATTGATAAAGTTCACATAGCCAGGTCGAACGTCCTGGATATCTCGATGTAATACCTCGCCAGCCAAGAGGCGATCCGCCACATGTCCCATCTGACCGTCGTCGGGTCCCACCACGTTCGGTCATAGTACCACCCGAGAAGCCCCGCATTGATCAGAGTTACGGGTAGCAAGATGCAAATCCAAAGTGGGAATTTCACTCGAACTTCCAGCGTCAATTTTGAACGGTCTGATCCGATGAGACGGTTTGGCTCGAATACTTCAGTGTTCGCGCCAGCAGCTCGTTGAGGGTCGGTGAGGGTCTTACCTCACAGTAGATTTGATACGAGAAGGCGTTCCGCCAGACCGTTACCGCGATTCGATTGATCTCTAATAGAACCTTCCCCAGCCATGATTTTCGCCCCAAGGCCAGAGGGAAAGGTGCAGGGATCCCTCGCAATGAGATGATATCGAATCCCACCTGCCCCAGCATGCGACGCAATGAACCGAAGGTAAACAGCCTCGTGTGGGTTCGATCGAGAATGCCCCTCTTTCCGTAGTTAAAGAAACCGAGAAAAAACATGATCCGCATTGGCAGAAAAGTGACGTTGGGTGTCGTAAGAATGAGGCGGCTTCCACGCAGACAAGGGGACTGCCGCAGATTTTCGAGGAAGGTCTCGGGAAACACCAAATGCTCAATGATATCCAGTGCTAAGACCGTGTCGATGGGGTGATCTTCGGGAAGATCCTTTAAATCGAACGCGTTGAGATCCACCTCGGCGCAATGATCGCTGAGTGCTTTGAGCTCGGTGGACACATGCTTGTCGAGAACGCTGAGCCAACAGCCCTTGTTGGCAAATGGAGCGACGAGTTCTGCGGAACCGCAACCGAGTATAAGCAGCCTTTCGCCAGCTTCCACGGCGTCGAGCCCGAGAGAGTGTGAGGAAAAGAAGTCAAATTTTGGCGAATAGTGCTCGTTATCGCTTTCCAGATCAAATTTGCGGTTGTACAACAGACTTAACTTTTGCATGCGGCTCTGCAAGCAAGAAGAGAGCACCTTGAACGCGTAGGGAATTCCGTTCACACGGCAAATCTCTTTGCCATAAAAGGTGGGAATCGGTAACTCCTGAATGCGGCAGCCAGCGTCATGTAGCTGAATGATAATGTCCGTGTCGAAATCAAAGCCGTTCGAGTTGCATTCGAAATGCAGCTTCTTCAGTACCGGGACGGAATAAAGCCGATAGCCGCTGTGGTACTCGGAGAGATCCGTACCCACGATCTTGTTTTGGAGCCAAGAGAGAACCTTGTTGCCGTAGTACTTGTAGCGGGGCATCCCGCCCTTGAGTGCCGCACCCGATTCCATCATCCTCGATCCGAAAACCGCCTCGCACTCCCCTTCGAGCAGGGGACGCAGCAGTCTCGGAAGCTCTTCCGGCGCGTATTGTCCGTCACCATGAAGCAAACAGACTAGGTCAAAGCCTCGATCGATCGCGTATTGATATCCAAGCTTCTGATTACCTCCGTAACCCAAGTTTTTAGGATTGACGAGGATGGTCAACGGCACTTCGTGAGGGTGCTGACTGAGAGAACGACACTCGGCGATGGTATTGTCGGATGAGCCGTCGTCGATAATCAGAACCTCCACGTGCACATTGTGATTGTGGAAAAGCTCGGTCGGAATCCTGGACAAGACGTCAGCGATTGTCGTTTCCGCATTGTAACTGACGACGAAAATGAGAACCTTCTGTTGCATGACACCACCACCTCTCGAAAAGACTGTGGGTACTGTTAGCATGGTCGCCGTGACCGAAAAAGTGCGAAAGGAAAAGGTTCGCCCTATGCTCACGATACCTCCCCTGGAATTACGCCAACACGATTGTATTGCGACCTTTGCCACGCGCACCGAGGGCGGGAGGAATAAAAAAACGTGATTTTCCGTCTAGCAGAAAAGTACCGAAGAGACATTGGGGTGTCAATTATGCCAATCAGCGATCTCAAATTGGGGGGGCAGTCTGAAATGACGATATCACTGGTCTACGCGTTAATTATTGCGACACAGTTTGGTGTGGCGGGTTTGTGAGGTTCAAGAGAGCGATACTAAAAGCTGTGCACACCATTACGTGACTGGATTGGGACTATGCTTCCAAAGGAAGTGCCATGGGCCTGTAGGAGGGCCTTTGGGGGTTTTTCAAATTATGGCATCCACGATATTAATGATGGAAATTGATAGTTTGGTATATCAATATGGTTGCCAATGGGAATACAGTTAATGGACCAAGGTGGGTCATGTAGAAAATGAATAGATAGATAATCGTTGTGAGGCTAATACAAACCGCAATGTATCTAAGAATGTTAAGGGGGTGGGATTGACTTAAAACAGATAAAAACTGGTGGGTTGGATCAGGTCCATTCCTAAAGCGGTTATTATTAAACCGGCAATAATTTAGCGTGCATTTTTTGCTCTAAAACCCTTATTCCATGGGCTTCTCGCGTAACATATTTAATTGCCGGGTTAATAGCTATGTGGGGCATAAAAAAACTACTGCTGGGTCTGGATTGCTGTTGATCGACTTGGACAACGCTTTCTCCATGCTGGCACTGGCACCCGAGGGGGCGTAACTGGGGAGCAATTGTGGGATGCGATGAAGAGTCCGCTGATTGCCCAAGTCATGACGGACTATTGGGAACCCTATGAGCACTTCGTGCCACCGGAAAAACACATCCAGTCGAAAGCGGAAACCTTCACTGTCGAAGGCGACAATAGCTTGTTCCGCCATTTTCTGGCCCGCTTTCGTCGAAAAACGAAATGTGACAGCAAAAGCGAATCCATGCTGAGATATTCCGTCATGCTCTTAATGGCTAACTGGAACGGTGAGCTATCAAAGTTAGCGCGGAGGACCACGAGGCGTGAGCCAGTGGGTACCTACATACCTTAAATTAACAATGCCAAAATTTTTTATATTGCTGCTCACATATGGCCGTTCAATGAAACTTCAAGAGCAACAGGGAATGTTCAAAAAGGTGCGCTCAGTCCTGCCCTAAGCCGATCGAAGGGAAGGCCGCAGGCGCTTTGGCGCGCGGAACGTACTCCTGTACGTGAGCACGACAAAGGGCCGAGAACGCCGCTGACGCCCTTTTTCAACATTCCCTATTACGATCGAATGCGTCGATTCGAAGAGCGGCGCGAGCGACTGGGCTGTGATGACCTGGTTGGTGCTGGACTGGTGGTTGATAACGCGCAATCAAGTCGGGGAGCTTCTCGATCCAATGATTTATAGAGGTGAATTTCGACGATGCGATTGTCATTGATTCCCATGGCTTCGCACAACGCATCCTGAGCAATTTTTAGTCCGCCATCAAGATCCCGCCTCAGCAATGTCGGAAAATAAAAGTGAATCGAGAGCGCAAGGTAGTGGGATTGAGCCGCATTCAGAAAGATGGCGCGATTGGGTGATTGCGCCAACGCTCCCAGTAAAATTTGAGCGATGCCGGCCTTGTATCGCCGTCC
>CAYMQW010000040.1:0-10472 GCA_964392595.1 uncultured Nitrospiraceae bacterium | reverse complement strand
AGGAAAGGCCGCAGGCACTTTGACGCGCGGAGCGTACTCATAGTACGTGAGCACGGCAAAGGGCCGAGAACGCCGCTGACGCCATTTTTCAACATCTCTTTAAATTTCGCGGAGGAAGTGCTCGAGCAGAGCGTGGTAGGAGCGAATACGTTTGACATATTGAACCGGCTCACCCCCTCGAGCGTAGCCATATTGGAGGGTTTGGTAGTATTTCTTGTTGGCCAGGAGAGGGAGGACGGTTTTTAGCTCCTTCCAGGAATAGGGATTTTTGTTCATGGTGATCGCGAGTTGTTGAGCATCCTTGATATGGCCCATCCCGACATTATATGCAGCAAGAGCAATCCAGGTTCGATCCGCGTTGGCTATGGTGTTGGGGACTTGATCTTGGAGGTACGCAAAGTACCGGGCACCACCTTCAATGCTTTTTTGGGGGTCAAGCCTATTCTCAATGCCTAAAGAAGAGGCGGTATCGCGAGTCAGCATCATCAATCCGCGGACCCCTGTCGGACTTTTAGCATGTCGATCCCATCGAGATTCTTGATAGGCCTGAGCCGCAAGGAGTTTCCAGGGCAATCCATATTGTTTGGATACCTGTTCAAACTGGGCACGGTACAGGGGAAGCCGGGATTGAACATGATATTGAAACCGCTGGACGTCATACCAGGGGAGGTCTGAATGGGGTCTGTTCAGGATTGGCCGCTGTTCAGCCACGACCGGGGCGGAAACTGATAAGAAGGATGAGCTCCACAATAACACAATGGGTGAGAGGAGCACGGCGCAAGAGGCAAGATATTTCATCACCACCTTAATGGTTTCGTTCGTAGGGCGGTAGGGCCTACTCGGTGCTTGAGAAAAGAATGAAAACATCAAACCCACTCCTATTATCAAAAATAGTTGCTGGGGGTGACCTGAATGAGGTTCCATGTTCTCATGGTTCCCCGTCGTTTCGCAAGAGTCTTTTTCAGGGGCTGTTGGAAAAGGCTGCCAGCGGCGTTCTCGGGGTTTTGTCGTCCTCATGTACTCCATGTACGCTGCGGGCGCCAAAACCCCTGCGGCCTTGCTGGACGGGCCTTTTTGAACTGCCCCAATGCCTTCTGCCGATAACGAAGAGAATTTGGAATTGGTCTGATCCTCTTAATGGTTTACTACGACCAAGGTTCTTTTCAGGTTTCCACGTTTTTAGTTTGATATTGGTGATTGTCACCTTTTTGACCATACTCGGATGCATCAGAGCTCCGGGAACGGCACGAGACCAAATCATTTTCATCTCGGAAGAAAAAGAAATCGCCTTAGGGATCAGCGCGTTTCGCGATGTACTTCGGCAAGCTCGTTTGAATCGAAATCCCGAGATCAATGCCATGGTGAATCGGGTGGGGCAGCGTATTGCCGCCGCAGCCAACAAACCCGAGTACCATTGGGAGTTTGCCGTGATTCAGGATGATGACCAAGTCAACGCCTTTGCCCTTCCAGGGGGAAAAGTGGCGATTTTTACCGGGATTTTAAAAAAAACAAAAACCGAGGCTGGTTTGGCCACAGTGATGGCCCATGAAATCGCACATGCCTTGCAGCGTCATGGAGCTGAACGCATGAGCCGAGGGATCTTGGAACAGATTGCGCAACTTGGAGCTCTTGCTGGTGCTGCCTCGGGGGCTGTTAATCCACAATTAGCCATGGGCGCGATGAGCGCATATGGAGTTGGTGTCACCCTTCCTCACAGTCGACGTCAAGAATCCGAGGCGGACCTTATTGGCCTCCAACTGATGGCCAAGGCTGGCTATGACCCACGGGAAGCCATTGGTTTTTGGGAACGGATGAGCGGGTGCCCACTGCAAATGATTGGACGGTTTTGTTTTCGGTCCCAGTCCGCGATTCCCGAATTTCTTTCCACCCATCCCTCGGATGTGACACGTATTAAGCAAATTGAAGGATGGATTGAAGATGCCTTGCAGTTTTATCATCCAGAAGAACATGCAGCGTCTCCCGCAACAAAGGAAGTCGCTAAGGGCCTGTGAAAGAACAACTTGGACAAAATAGCGCCAAGATTTGGGTCGGAATTGGATGTAGCGATTGAGAAAAACCCGAGGCATAGCACCGCTATGTTGAGGTTTTTTCAATTGAGGCGTGTTCAAAAATGGCCTAAAGATGGGATGCAATTTTGTCTAAGGACCCGCGGGAAAATAACTTGATCAATATCGCGCCAAGATTTGGGTTGGATTTGGACGGAACGATTGAGAAACACCCGAGGCATAGCACAGCTCTGTTGAGGGTGTTTCGATTGAGGCCCGTTCAAAGATGGCCCGAAGATTGGATGCGAGATTGATCAAGTTATTTTCTCGCAGGTCCTAAGTTCTTTCACAGGCCCTAAATCCCAATCCCTCTCAATGGTCTACTGAGTCGCGCGATGCCCAAACGTCAAGATATACATCGAATTTTGCTGATTGGCTCAGGCCCGATTATCATCGGGCAAGCCTGCGAATTCGACTATTCCGGAACACAAGCCTGCAAGGCCTTGAAGCACGAAGGTTATGAAGTGGTGTTAGTGAACAGTAATCCGGCCACCATCATGACTGATCCGGAACTTGCTGATCGGACGTATGTTGAGCCTATCACTGTCGAAGTGGTGGAGCGCATCATTGATCGTGAACGACCGGATGCGTTATTGCCGACGATGGGTGGGCAGACGGCGTTGAATGTGACGGTGGGCTTACATCAACAGGGCATTCTGGAAAAATACAATGTCCAGCTCATCGGTGCGTCCTATGAGGCCATTCAAAAGGCCGAAGATCGTGATGCTTTCAAGCGGGCGATGGAGCGAATTGGCCTTTCTACTCCCACCAGCCAACTGATCAAAGTCCGTGAGGATGCCATAAGTTTCTTGGAGGTCATCGGGTTTCCGGCCATTGTTCGGCCTTCATTTACCCTAGGGGGAGCTGGGGGAAACATTGCCTACAATCGTGAGGAGTTTGAGCAATACGTGGATTGGGCACTTATGACCAGTCCGGTTGGTGAGGTGCTCATTGAGCGGTCACTCATTGGATGGAAAGAGTTTGAACTCGAAGTGATGCGAGACCTCAAGGACAATGTCGTGATTGTGTGTCCCATTGAAAACCTTGACGCCATGGGCATTCACACCGGGGATAGTATTACGGTGGCCCCGGCCATGACGCTGACGGATAAAGAGTACCAATTGATGCGGGATGCGGCAATCAAGATTATTCGGGAGATCGGAGTCGATACTGGCGGCTCGAATATTCAGTTCGCGTTGGATCCAAAAAATGGCGATATGATCGTCATTGAGATGAATCCACGTGTGTCCCGCAGCTCCGCGCTTGCATCAAAAGCCACTGGGTTTCCCATTGCCAAAATTGCAGCCATGCTGGCCATTGGGTATACCCTCGATGAGATCACCAATGATATTACGCAAGTCACCAAAGCGTCCTTTGAGCCGACGATCGACTACGTGGTCGTCAAAATCCCCCGGTTTGCCTTTGAAAAATTCCCTGGATCCGATCCGACGCTGACTACGCAAATGAAGTCGGTTGGAGAGGCCATGGCTTTGGGCAGGAATTTTAAAGAAGCGTTTCACAAGGCCATTCGATCATTGGAGACTGACCGATGTGGGTTAATTTCCTTGTCAGGCTTGGATCACTACCTTCCTGGAGATCAGGTGGCAGATGAGGTTGCTCAACGAATCAAACAAGGCGTTCGCGCATCACATCCGGATCGGCCTTGGCATGTGACCGATGCGTTGCGGATTAATATTTCAAAAGACGAACTGTATTCAACCACCCATATTGATCCTTGGTTCTTGGATCAACTCGAGGAAATTGTGGACTGTGAGCGATTGATCCTCAGGAAAGTACGAGAAACAGGAAATGAACACACGACGGACCCTGCTGATATCTTTTCCGATACAGAGGGACAAGCGCTTTTCCTGGATGTAAAACGATTCGGATTTTCCGATGAACGAATTGGGCAATTGCTCAACACCACCGGAAAAGTCGTGAGGGATTGGCGCAAGGCCAACACGTCTCATCATCCTGTGACGTATGCCAGAGTCGATACCTGTGCCGCGGAATTTGAAGCGCAGACACCTTATCTGTATTCCACCTATGGTATGGAATGCGAAGCTCGTCCGACGACGAACCAAAAAGTCGCCATTCTTGGTGGCGGACCGAATCGCATCGGGCAAGGCATTGAATTCGACTATTGTTGCGTGCATGCCGCGTTGGCTTTACGTGAGCTCGGGGTGGAAACCATTATGGTCAATTGCAATCCCGAAACCGTCAGTACAGATTACGACACATCAGATCGGCTCTATTTCGAACCACTCACTGAAGAAGATGTGCTGAACATCATGGACAAGGAACACCCGATGGGGGTCGTGGTCCAGTTTGGCGGTCAAACGCCTTTAAAGTTAGCCCTGCCTCTTGAACGCGCTGGGGTCCCGATCCTGGGTACGACACCCGATTCGATCGATCGTGCTGAGGACCGTGAGCGGTTCAGTAATCTCATTAAGAACTTACAACTCCAGCAGCCAGTCAATGGCACTGCTCGCTCCGGGGATGAGGCCTATGCCATTGCCCATCAGATTGGCTATCCCGTCATTGTCCGCCCCTCTTATGTTTTGGGCGGACGGGCTATGCAAATCGTCTACGACGAAGGCTCTTTGCATAAATATATTCAAATGCACGTTATGACATCATCGCAATATCCTTTATTGATTGATCAGTATCTTCGGGATGCCATTGAAATTGACGTGGATGCGATATCAGATGGTACTCACGTCGTCGTGGCCGGAGTCATGGAGCATGTTGAAGAGGCTGGTATTCATTCCGGCGATTCCGCATGTTCGTTACCTCCGTTTTCCCTGGGTCCAGAAATCATTGTCCGGATTCAGGAGCAGACTGTTTCCTTGGCAAAGGAATTAGAGGTCATTGGATTGATGAATATTCAGTTCGCTGTTCAAGGCCGGGAGATATTTATTTTGGAGGTCAATCCTCGCGCTTCACGCACTGTCCCCTTTGTCAGCAAGACCATTGGCACTCCATTGGCGAAATTGGCGATGAAGACTATGCTGGGGCATTCACTGGCTTCGCTTGGCTTTACCAAGCCCAAAATCGTGACTCATATTTCAGTGAAAGAATCAGTGTTTCCCTTTACAAAGTTTGGGAATGTGGATGTGTTACTTGGCCCGGAAATGCGATCAACGGGTGAGGTCATGGGCATTGATAAGGACTTTGGATGGGCCTTTGCTAAATCGCAAGCTGCGGCCGGTTTGGCGCTTCCTCGCCAGGGTACGGTTATCATGAGTGTCAAGGATCGTGATAAGCCAGGGACCGTGGACGTGGCCCGGCGTTTACAAGATGCCGGCTTTCACATTCAAGCCACGCGCGGCACGGCCACCCACCTTCAGGAACATGGCGTGACCGTGGAAATGGTCAATAAGGTGAAAGAGGGGCGGCCCCATTTGGTCGATCATATAAAAAATCGGCAAGCCCACATTGTGCTCAATACGGTGGGAACAACATCTTCACAGGATGACTCCATGTCAATTCGGCGTGAAGCCGTGCAACAAGGCATTCCCTACTTTACCACGATCCAAGGTATTCGAGCGGCCGTCACCGCCATCGAAGCCATGGCGAAAACCCCTTTGACCGTGCAATCGCTTCAAGAATACCATCCCACCTAGCAAGGCCTTCTATCGTGCAGTCTTGTCATGTCGCTTTTTTAAATAGGCTGATGGGGGAAAATAATGGAGTAAAGCCGAAGCTCGAATATCGAAATCCGAAACAAATTTGAATGACCAAATTGAAAATTCGAATTTAAGATTTCGGATTTGTTTCGAAATTCGATATTCGTATTTCGAGTTTATGGGGATAAGGGGACCGGAAAAACTATTCCTGCTCGATAGGTTGAAATTTCCCACCGAAAACTGAAATAGTGAAGGAATTGGTGGTGACAGGGGTTCTGATATCTGAGGAGACGCTATGGCAGTTCCCATTACAAAAAAAGGGTATGAAAATCTTAAAGCCGAGCTTGTTCGACTTCGAAAAGTTGAACGACCCAAAAACATTCAAGATATTGCCGAGGCACGAGAACACGGGGATCTTCGAGAAAATGCCGAATTCAAAGCCGCCAAAGAACGGCAACAATTTATTGACACCCGAATGGCTGAACTTGAGTATAAACTTGGTGATGCCCACGTGATTGAAGTCACAGCGGGAATGAGTGAAACCGTTGTATTTGGGGCTACAGTCCGTTTACTGAACTTGGAATCCGAGGAAGAAAAATCGTACAGGTTGATCGGACAAGAAGAGGCAGACTTGAAGAATGGCTCGATCTCGGTCCAATCTCCAATTGGCCGCGCTCTCATCGGTCATCGTGTCGGGGATATTGTCAAAGTCAATCGACCCGCAGGTATGATTGAATACGAAATTCAAGCAATATTTTTTCAGGAGTTATAATCTGCCATCTGCCATCTCTGTCGTGACCTTGATTACCGATTTTGGCGACCGGGACTATTTTGTCGCCAGTATGAAAGGGGTCATGCTGGGCATCAATAATCAAACCCGCATTATTGATGTGTCCCACCAGGTCACGCCGCATTCAATTGAAGAGGCGGCTTTTCTGTTGAATTCGTGTTATCACTATTTTCCCGACGGAACCATCCACGTCGTAGTTGTGGACCCAGGCGTGGGGTCCTCGCGACGGGGAATACTCGTGAGCACCTCTCGTTATCACTTTCTTGCCCCTGACAATGGCGTGCTGAGCTATATCTTCGAAAACGAGCTGGACTTGGAAGTTCGTCAAATTGAAAATCGTCAATTTCGTCTGGATTCCGAAGGCGCCACCTTTGACGGACGGGATTTATTCGCCCCCTCGGCAGCCTGGCTAACCAGGGGGCAAACGCCTGGGGCGTATGGTCGGTTAGTCATGGATTACGAAAAACTGCCGATCCAAAAACCAGAAGTACGGAAAGGTATCTTGTACGGACGTGTAGCCTATATCGATCGCTTTGGAAACATCATGACGGATATCACCCTTGACGATATCAAAACGTTACAAGACATCACCAAGAAAAAAGACTTTTCCATTCAACTGCGTGACACCACGATTCAAGAATTGAAAACCCATTATGAGCAGGGGGCTCCGGATGCCGTCAGCGCACTCGTGAATAGCAACGGACTGATTGAAATCTTTCTTCAGCAGGGTAGGGCAAGTGAGAAGTTGGGAGTCAAACTTGGCGATTCCATTCAAGTAATCTAAAACAGGTTCAATGGGTTTGAGTTATTCGAAGACATGATCAATGAACAAACAGCAGTACAGCCTAATCTGTGGTGGTTCAAGGGATTGTAGTATATATAGTGATTCCTAACGTTGAGCTAACCCGCCGCCCCACGACGCAACCCGAAGGCCGCGAAGTGTTATGCGGTCGGGTTGAGCGACTTGTTATGTGTGGATATGTTCATTCTGTAAATGTATGAATCTTCGATGAAAGTCCCATTGATTGTGTTTCTAGAAAATCTGATTCCAGAAATTTCACTTCCTGTGGATATGGCCATCTTGAGTAGATTAACAAGTGTATTTGAAGTGTCTGCCACACCAACATCATTTAGAGACACAACTGACTCTAACTCATCGGCCTTTTTGTTTGCCTCGATAACTCGTTTATAGAACTGTTTCGGCCCATCTTGCTTAACAAGCTGAGATACAATAATAAGCTTCCAGTGTTTTTCATCTGGAAAAAACATCCAAAATGCAGCTTGTACAGCAGAAGCAGATTCATCAAGTCTTTTAAGAATGTTCTTCCCAACCTCGATCATTGTATCCGAAAGAAGTTCTGTTACCACCAATTCTTTAGCCATTTCAAAACTCCTGATTGATCGCTTGTGATTGCCTCGAAAAAATCCTTGGCCTTTGTTTCTTCAATTTCTGGGTCGTATCGTGCTGTTTCAGACCAGTCTTTGGCTACTGCCCAATTCAGCTTAAAATTTTCATCATGATTTTCTTCTTCAGATAACTTTTGTTTTAGACCTGCCACCCCCAACAGTTCAGATAATTTGTGTGTATGAGAAGCATTGGCAAGCTGTCGGCTCGGAAAATCATTTTCACGAACCTGTTTTGCTATACATGCTTTGAAAGCACACTCTAATGCGTATCCAAGAAGATAATATGCGCCTTGGTAACATTCATTTTCAAAAAGAACCCTTGCCTCTTTCACGCGAATTTCCACCAAGGCTTGAAGGTCAATTTTATTCATATGATCTTCGATACCTCACGCTTTCTCAAGCACAGAACATTGGTATTATCGGCATTATGCACTCATGATTTTAAAGCCATTTACCAAATTATTATAACGAGAATTGGGTAAATATTGAACCCCAGTCTCACATAACATTAATCTTTATCTTTATTCTATAACCTGCGTGAATTTATCCAATGCCACGACGCAGGTCAAGAAAAATGCTGTGGGACAAATTGCAAATCGAATAATAATTCGTTAAACAATCTTTCCACTTATTAATAGACGGAATTATACTAATTTGCCATTTCGTTATGCTTTCAGCCTTTCAATCCACTCTCATCAAGCGAGCGCTTATCAAGGACAAGTACGTTCCTTATTATGTGAAATGGGTCAGCGAGTGCTATTCGTTTCTTGACCGGTCGACATGCGCCATCCTGAATCAGGATTGCAAGCAACAATTCCTCCGTCATCTGGCCAAAACGTCTGAAGACTGGCAGGTCAAGCAGGCCTTGCGGCTGTACACGTATTTTTTGTCGTCCCAAGGAAGGGGGGCAAGTTTATTTAATAATACCTAATCCTCCAGACCCTGGAGTCGGGGCATTGACCCCGCCGCGACGTCTTTGTACTTTCCTGTCACGGCAAAAATGGCTTTTACAATTCCTGTTGTTATCGTAAATCGCCCTCAATGTATCGATGGATGACGCCGGAAATAAGCGTCTGGTATGGGATCCCCATTTCCATCGCTTTTTTTTGAATACCTTTGTAGTCGTGATCATAGAGACGTATCGTAATTCGTTTATCTTTTTTGAAAGTATTTTCAGCGGCAGCCTTTATGGCTGCTATTTCCTTTTTTGAAGGTTTGGAAAATTTCATTTTCCCAGCTTCATACGCATCAATAATACCTTTTTCTTCCTTGTCGTATTTCATCCGTACACCTCCCTCTTCTCGCGAAGATATTCCTTTGTTGCCTTCCTATGCGGAATGATTGTTTTAAGAAAAATACATTCTGCTTCATAGATATGCGGAACAAGGTAAATGTATTCTTCAATAACGACAAAATAAATTCGTTGGCCAGGATATTTATTTTGATCGGGGTGATTACCAATTTTCCAGACATCACCTTGGGATAAGTGAAAAATTACCTGCTCAAAAGAAATGTTTCGTTCTTTTTTTAACCAATCATTCTTCTGAGGATTCCACTCATATTTCATGAAGATTATTGTACATCTATTGTATGTACACAACAAGGAAGGAATTCAGATTTCCAGATCCTGTAACCGACGGCAAAACTGGGAATCAATCTGAATGCGTTGTTTGGAACATTTGAGTTTCAAATTTTGGATTTGTTTCGGATTTCGATATTCGGATTTCGAATTTCAGACACGAAACCCCCTAATCCAGGCCATCCGGAACCAAACACGTCGTTCGTCGTTGGCAAGATGCCACTCGTGAAAGGTATGCCCTAATGGCCCCGCTCCCAATCGACACGTTAAGCCAGACGGATATTCTAGACCACAATGCCAAGAGATGGTGCTCGGGAGAGCTTAGCACGGGCTTCCTCAAGGAGAGACGCAGCCGACACTCCCAAATCGGAAGTTGGGCGTTTGTTCAGTCGCTCTTGGAACAGACGGTATGCAAGCTCTCGTTTGACAGCTTTAAGAACAACTTCACGGAGTGTTGGCCCCTGTTTTTTCGCATGGCGTTGTAATTGTCGATGGAGGGATTCAGGAATGTTTTTTACTTGAAGATTCGCCAGGGCATGATCCTGGTATCCTTGTATGGCATGCTGTCAAATGCGAATGAAATTGCTTGCCGCACTGTGTCCGGCAATAAACCCCGTGGACCAGGCCCACTGGAAATTAAATCCGCCAATTCGTCCATCACAATCCAGCATTTCGCCAATCAGGTAGAGCCCGGATACGTTTCGTGACATCATGGTCTGGGGATTAATCTCATCCAGCGGAATGCCACCGGCCGTGACTTCGGCAACATTCCATCCTCGATGGCCTATCACGGGGACAGGGAGGTCGGTGAGAACGCGAACGAGGGTTTTTCGTTTTGCCTGTGGTAATTGGTTGACTGGCATGTTGGCCAAATTTTGCGAACCTGTTTTTTTAATATTTTCCCTGAATGGCTCTTTGATTCCTTGATCAGTCAAATGACAAATGGCTTCCGCCAATCGAGCCGGTAATCGTTGAGCGAGTAACGTTCCAACGGATTTTCT
>CAYMQW010000039.1:0-10864 GCA_964392595.1 uncultured Nitrospiraceae bacterium | reverse complement strand
CTGTTGTTCTTGGCGTTTCATAAGATAAGTCACATGTGAATAGGAAAACTTTTTCAATTATTCAACCGTCCCAAAATTGATATTCCCTTTGGGGCTCACCATCATCACGTTCGCTGAATCTTGTTTCCGTTTGATTCACCTACTCTCGGTTACACCCTCAAGTATTTGTGAGGATCTCCGAACAATATACAGTATAGACGGTTCGTATGTTCAGAATTGACCATGACCATTTCTCTCTCACTCTAGACAACATGTAAAGAGAGTCCCGATGCCTCCTGAAAAACCATCAATGCCTTTGTTCATTCTGTTTGATAGTAAAACAGGATATTTGTACGGCCACCTGATGGCTTCTGGCCCAGATGATCCATTTTTAAATGATATGCTCGAGTGGTGGAGCACTCATTGCTCGGCCATTCCTATTGGGTTGGATTACCCTGGACTCACCGGCACATCGCAAGCACAAAATACCCTCTCGTCCAATTAACCTCCCCTACTCCCTCAGCCAATTTTCGTTTCCGCATCCCCACACGTACCCGATCGGCTTACCACTCGGTCCCATACACATTTTTTCTGGTGCTATTTAATAGACCAAGGCACTCCACGCTCATTCCCAAGTAGGGGACCCAAAATCGATTGGAGAAGGGTCGTGCCCTCCCCTTGGGTTGCTCCGAGGCCCCGAAGGGTCAAGACAAAATTAAACTGGTTTCGTTCCGGCAGTCCATCTCCTCCACCCAAGCGAATGTAATACAACCCTAGGGACCAACATCGGCAAGGATTCTGGTACAATCCCACCACATCCCATTCCGGAGTTTGCCTTTTGGCAAAGTCATGATACACCTTTGAACCAAAGGTCCATCCAAATGGTGTCCGAATCGCCCCTCCCAGGGTCAGAAATTTAATTTCCGATTGGGGAGCCAAGACCTCATTTAACGAGAGCGGATTCCAAATATCTCCTCGCCGTGGGACGATCCCGGCACGTGTATGTCGAAATCCGACCTGTATATACGCTGTTTGACTGGCCTGCAACAAGAGATCAGTGTTGAATTGACTGAACTCGGACTCTCCCGGATCAAAAAACGCATCAAATGAGACTGAAGCTTTACTCCCTAACGACGACAGTTGGGCCATTGGAAGGCCCACGATAGCACGTCCCCACACATCTGAAAAGATACTGGCTTCCCCCGGTGTCTTGCCCAAGTGATAACTTTGGGCAAAAAAGAGATCTAATACGGTGGTGGACTTGCCTCTCGAACGCTCATCTTTCAAACGGGTACTCAACGAATAAGTCATCAAATTCTTCCGCGGCAGATTGTCCACGGCGTCAATTTGCGCTAAATCGGATTGTGTGGTATTGGGCACAAATTCGTAAAAGAGACGGGGTTCGATGGTATGACGAAGCCGACGACCCTGGCCCAGGGGAATGCGACGAGACAGGCTAGTCATTGCCTCAAATCCCAACCAGAACGTTCCTCGATCACGAACATCATTCTGAGTAGCAGTTCGGCCATGCGAATAGATAACCTCGCGCAATTTCATCTGCGGACGCAGTCCCACGATATGGCCAAGATGCAACCCTTGGGTGGAAATACCAGGCATCAAATCAAGACGGCTGACCTGAAAACCCTGTTCACGCCAAAAGTGGACAAAATTGGAATTCATGTCCACGATGAACATCCCGTTGGCCAAAGCCGGGCTGGTATATCGATGACCAATTTCTGGCAGGCGCTGAAAGGTTCCACGCCCGCCTGAATTCAAGGGTTGCAAATATTGGGCTTTTAAATAGGCCCTTCCCCCTGGCAAGCGCTGAGTCACATTGAAAACAGATTCCTGACTCGGAAGGGCGCGAAATATCCCGGAGCTGGACAGATCTTGCAACAGCGACCGGTCAGTGGCGTAATTCACCTTCGCTTGAAACCATAAATCCTTGTTCACCTGTTGGACATGCACACCCGTAATTTGCGCCCGGGCACGGTCCACTTCCGTATCATAGAGAGAATTCAACAACCAATTGCCCTTGGAACGACGGTTGAGAATGTACCGATAGGCCACATCTCCCCCAAACCCACGTTCCGAAAGAATCTGAGGTGTCACCAACATGTCTTGACTTGGTGAAATGGCCCAGAAAAAATCCTGTCGGTATTGGAACCCTAAGACGTTATCAAACCCTGCAGTCGGAAGAAGAAACCCAGTTTTGCGTGCCCCAGGCATGGGATATCGAAGGACCGGCAAGGGCAATATGCGTTGATTCCTGACTTGAAACCACACATTCTTGGCATAAATACTATCACCCTGCTCTAAATCCACATCCGCAAACGCAAAACTCCAATCGGGAATTTGTCCATCAGCAGCATCGCAATTGGTAAACGCCCCATCTTTCACTCGATAATGTGTCTCTGAAAACCGTTGCAACAACCGTCCACGAATCCAGGTATTGGTTTCCTTTAGAAAGATTTTTCCATTCGTCATAATACCGGCTTCGGTATAGACATTAATCTCCAACTCCTCGGCCCATACCTCGGTCACTTGGTCATTCAGATGCACCCGTCCCTTAGCTTGAAGGGCTCCAGAAAGTTTGTGAATTGTGGCTACGTCAGCGGTCAGGCGAAGAGGGCCTTGAGTGACGACAACTGATCCGATGGCCCGAAAGACTTCCGTCACCTGATCAAATTTGATTTGCTCTGCTGACACCTCTAACGGAGCACGGGAGGCTGTTTCTGAACTTTCGGTGACGGGGAGGGAAGCCTGGGCCAAGACCTGGGAAGAAAATCCTCCTCCCAACATCATACTCAAAACAAGGAAAATTTTTCCTGGCCAGCAGTACGGTGAAAAAAAACCAAGAGGTTTCGTCTGTCGATTACCCAACAATGGGAGCATAGGTTGATCCAGCCAACACACTCTTGACGGCTCCGACGAGAAACAACGATCCCGTCACACAAATAAGGTCACGTGAATCGGCAAGCCGAGTCGCCAACGCGAGGGCATCCGACGGGATGGGAACACCATGAATCGCTGGAGCACCGTTCGGCAGTCGGTCTTGTAACTCTTGAACCGTCGCAGACCGTGAGTGATCAATCTGCGTACAAATTATGGCATCGGCTAAGGGAAGGAGTTCGGCCAGGAACGCTTCGATATTTTTGTCCCGCATCTGGGCAACAATCAGAATTAACTTCCGATCCGGTACATCATTGATCATAATTCGCAAGTTGCGTGCCAAACACATTGCTGCAGCAGGATTATGCGCACCATCGCAGACCATGAGCGGATTCCTCATGAGGGTCTCCAATCGGCCTTCCCAAGAAACAGAACTTAACCCCTGAACGATAGCCTCTTTTGAAATCACTCGACCAGGCATCACGCTTTGCTCAAGAAGGGCCAATGCACATGCTGCATTCACGCGTTGGTGAGCACCATTCAACGCGCATGGAAGGTCTGAAAAATTGTGAGTGGGCCCTCCGTAATCAAACATGCCGTTCTTGTGAATATCGATGGTGAAATCCGATCCGTATTGGCAGAGAGGAACACCACACTCATTAGCCCTTTGCTGAATCACGGCATGAGCTTCTGCCGCCATTGGCCCCACCACCAAAGGAACACCAGTCTTGATGATTCCCGCTTTTTCATAGGCAATGGATCCAAGGGTATGACCTAAATACGACTCATGATCAAACGAGACATTCGTCACCAACACACCACCGGGGTAACACACATTGGTGGCATCAAATCGCCCCCCCATTCCCACCTCAATGACCGCCACCTCCACCTGCTCTTCGGCAAAGTATTGGAAGGCCATGGCAGTCGCGGTCTCAAAAAAAGTTGGAGTGCCTGCCCCGTCAGAACCATGCCGAAAGCGTTCGACAAGGTCCACGACACGAGATTCCGGAATCTGCTCACCTTGGACTTGAATGCGTTCACGAAAATCGATCAAATGCGGAGAGGTATAGAGTCCCACCCGAACATTCCCAGCTTTGAGAATGGCGGCGATCATGGCCGCCGTGGACCCCTTTCCATTCGTCCCACCTATATGCAAAGCCGTAAATTGCTGCTCGGGATGCTGGCATTGAGCCAACAATGTTCGAATCATATCGAGACCAAGCTTGATGCCATGTTTCTGAAGCCCATACAGGTAGGTGAGGCACGCCTCGTACGACTCTGACATGTTTGGCCTTTTGGCAACCAGCCCCAGATGACGACCGAAGATTTCCGTTTGAGACACGTGCGTGTGATTGAGAACGTGCAGCAATTCAACCTTTGGAGCCTGTCCAAAATTAGACTGATCTACTGCGGGAGCGCTGGATGTGGCCGGATCTTCCGATCCTTTTCGGGAAATATTGAAAAAGGCCGCCAGCTTCATTCTCGGGCTTTTGGCGTGCTCACGTACTCCGTGTACGCTCCGCGAACCAAAAGCCCTGCGGCCTTGCTGGACGGCCTTTTGCCACCTCCCACGTTTTCGTTGAATAGTCCAACTATTCGCCTCAAACGATCGAAACAGCTGACTCAAGCCAGCACATCCTCGTCACAATCGCTAAGCTCGGAAAGGCTCCTAACTTGAGAGAGAGAATCGTGTAGGCAGATGCAGATTCCTGTCATCCATGCCTACGCAAGTAGGAACGATCTGGAAAGAATACGAGCAGACAAAAAAGCTAACAAAAAGAGGAGAAACGTTAATATTTCCCGAAGTGTAGCCGAAACAACAAACAATGAAATCTATTCTGGCAGGTCCATCGTGATTCAAAGGATGACAGAGTATGCATGAGAATAATAATGCGGATCGGGGTTTTACTTTGATTGAAATGATCGGGGTGTTGGCGGTTGTCGCTGTTCTGGCAGCTATGATCCTTCCGAAGGTGTTTAACGTCATTGCTTCAGCAAAGATTGACGCCTTAGCTGCCGCCGTGAAGACCTATGAGACTGCGGTGACCAAATACTACGTCGATATCGGTTCGGTCCTGCCACTGAATGCCTCAGGCATACCGCAAACCCAGAATAATGGACACAGCGACAATGCCCGGTCTTTGGCAGCCCGTCTAACTTTGTCCAGTTCAGATGCCCTGGTGACCGGAACCAATCTATGGCCAAAGTTTAACGGGCCCTATCTGGAAAAGTTTGACACGAGTTCGCCTCCGAGTTTGGGGACAAACATGTATATGCCCGCGAGGGCGGCAGTGTTGTACGGAACGACGACGACAGGAAATAACCGAGGGTGGGATCTGAAGGGGGATGACGGAAATAGTGATCTGAAATCCGGTGCCAATGTCGTGTATTTTCGATTGACCGGGATAGGGGAAGATGATTTTCTGGAACTGGATCGGATCATTGATACGGATATTGGAAGCAATGATACGGAAAAGGAGTTACGGGGGCGAGCTAAATGGCATTCAGGTTCCAGCGGAACCTTGTATTTGTATTTAGCTCATCGATAGGCACCAGAAATTATCGTTTCCACAATTCAATATTGAAGCGATCCCCAATCTCGTTTCTGGAATGGTCAAAAAGGCATATGGTCAAGATCTGACAACCAGCATCCGAAACAACAGTGATACTAGACTAAGGATGAGCACGTTGTATCCCAAATTCATTAATAGAAAAGAGCGCTACCCAGGTGTGATCTGCCATGACTCACGCGGGTTCACGTTGATCGAAATGATCGGTGTGCTCGCCGTGGTGGCGGTACTCGCGGCTATGATCCTGCCCAAAGTTTTCGATGTGATTGCGGAATCCAGAGTGACTGCGCTGGCGGCATCAGTCAAAGCGTATGAGACAGCGGTGACCAAATACTATGGAGACCTTGGCACCCTTCTTCCCCTCAATGCGTCAGGCATTCCTACCGGAGAATCGACGGGAAATAGTTCCACCGCGAGGTCGATGGCTGCGCGGTTGACCCTGTCCCGTTCCGATTCGTTGGTGACGTCGAATGGTTTATGGCCAAAATTCCGAGGACCGTATTTAGAGAAATTTGGTACGGCGACACCGCCAGCGCTTGGCACCGCCATGTATATTCCTGCCAGGGCTGCTGATAATTATGATACGACAGTCTCGGCCACCAATCGCAGTTGGGATCTGAAGGGGGATGATGGGAAAAGTGACATTCCAACTGGGGCCAATGTCGTCTATTACCAATTGAAAGGTTTAAGTCTGGAAGATTTTGATCGTTTCGATTCCATTGTTGACCGTGATATTGGAACGACCGCGACCACGAAACAACTCAGAGGTCGGGCCAAGTATGATACAAGCTCTAATACGCTCTATCTTTATCTCGCGCATCGGTAATTGGTTCACTATCTAATCTATTCGCGGGAGTTCACCCCGTGACCACCCAAACCCATTCCCCAGCCAAAACCAAACCGCTAGGCCAACGGTTGATGGAAGCCGGTTTTCTCACGGAAGACCAGCTCAGTCTGGCCCTGCGGGAATTGGAGCGATTAGGGGGCCGTCTTGGCGAAATCCTCACGAATCTGGGTTTTATTACCCAGGATGTTCTGCTGGCGTTTCTGGCGCAGCAAACCGCGTCAGAGGTCATCGATCTTGCCGATATTTATATTGAGCCTGAAGTGTTGAAGTTGATTCCGTATGACCTCGCGAAACGAATTCCCACCCTCCCGATCAAACGAGAAGGCCAGGTCCTGACGGTTGCGTTGGTCAATACGATGGACGTGGTAGCCGTGGATACCATCGAACGAAGGACTGGCTTGGTCTTGAATGTCGTCACGGTGTCGTCAAATGATTTGTTAGACGCAGTGGACCAGTTTTATGCGCAAAGTGGGACTATTGAAGAAACCGTCGATCAACTGTTGCGACGAGGTCTGGATCAATTAGAGGAGGGATCGGGGACTGAAGCGCCGATGATTCGTCTGTGCAATCAAATTATTTCCGTCGCGACCAAAACCCGAGCCACGGATATTCATATCGAGCCAGCCGAAAAAATCCTTCGCGTGCGGTTACGCGTCGATGGCGTACTCCGTCAAGAAGTCCTCATGCCAAAGCAGTTGCAAGCACCCGTGATCGCCCGGTTCAAGCTGATGGCGAATCTCAATGTGACGGAAAAGCGGTTGCCGCAGGATGGGCATATTACCTTTACCGCTGGTCATCGTCCTGTTGACCTTCGTTTGTCTTCGCTGCCCACCAGTTTTGGAGAAAGTGTGGTGATGCGGATTCTGGATAAAACCAGTGTCAAGCATGAGATGGCGGCGCTGGGTCTCTCGGAACACAATCAGATGGTGTTTGAGCAAGTGATGAAACGTACCCATGGCATTGTCCTCGTGACCGGGCCGACGGGGAGTGGAAAGAACACTACGCTGTATACCGGACTCCAGGCCATCAATACCGAGGAACGTAGTGTCTTTACCCTCGAAGATCCCATTGAATATGAGCTGCCCCTGGTTCGACAAACACAAATTAATTCGGACATCGGCATGACGTTCCCTGTCGGACTACGGGCGCTTCTCCGGCAAGATCCTGATGTCATCATGGTTGGGGAGATCCGAGACCGCGAGACCGCGGAACTCTCCATTCGGGCGGCCTTTACCGGCCACTTGGTGCTGTCCACGTTGCACACCAACGATGCCATTGGCGCATTGCCTCGATTGATCGACATGGGAATTGAGCCGTTTCTTCTCCCGCCGTCATTGATTGCCATTATCGGCCAACGACTCATTAGGCGGTTGTGCGAAGGGTGTAAAACGGAGCGTCTCGATGCCGAACTCGTTCTTCAAGCAGCGGACTTCACTGTTCCACCTGGAGTCCTCCCTCGTCTCTGGGAGGGAAAAGGGTGTGAGTCGTGTGGGGGCAGTGGATACCGAGGGAGAATTGGGATCTATGAAATTCTGGCCTTCGACGAGCGTTTTCACGAACCCCTTCTTCATGGCCTGGATCTCAATGAAATTCGGCGATTGGCGAAAGAGGCCGGGATGCGCACCATGGTGGAGGATGGGATCGACAAAGCGTTACAGGGTGTCACAACGGTCGAAGAAGTGCTCCGGGTGATCCATGGTTAGGTTTGTCTATCGAGCCGTTGATGCCCAAGGACAGCCGGTTGAAGGCATCATATCCGCGTCCGATATGCAGGCTCTTCAATCCCAACTGGAGGGAAATGGACTCTGGTTGGTCGAGGCCAAGGAAACAGCTGCGGGGGCTGCGTCACAAAAGAAAACCCGGTTCACCCGAGAAAAGCGCCAACTGCTCATCGTCTTTGCTATTCATATGAATAGCTTGCTCTCGGCAGGAGTTCAGATGTCTCCAGCCATCAAGGGGTTTGCCGATCATGCGACGAATCCGGAGTTCAAAAAGGTTGTTCAAGCGATCTGGAAACGGATCGAAACCGGAATTCCCCTCCATGAAGCCCTCAAAGAACACCCCTCGTACTTTCCTGAAGAAATGGCCCATCTCATTCAAGCTGGTGAGGAAAGCGGAACGTTGTCAGAGACTTTCTCCGAACTGCGACGCTATTTGGAATGGGTCGATCGCATGATTGGGGATATCCGGCAAGCCACCATCTATCCAATCTTGGTAATGAGTGGGTTGTTCATGTTCATGATTTTGTTGTTCACCTTTGTGATTCCCCGTTTTGCGACTGTCCTGGTGAGCCTCAATGTGCCGCTGCCTTTACCCACTATCATCATTATGAATGTCAGTGACATTCTCGTGGCCACGTGGATGTATTGGGTTGGGGTGCTGGTCTTCGTGCCGATCATGATTTTCGTTGGGCGACGGTCAGCCAAGGTTGGCTATAAGGTCGATGAAATAAAATTAAAACTTCCCATATTTGGTGAAGTGATTCAAATGTTAGCCATCGCGCGGTTCGCGCAAAATTTCGGGGTCTTGTTTCGGTCGGGCGTGCCGATCCTGCGTTGTTTGAAACTGTGTCAATCGCTGGTCGGTAATCGAGTTGTTGAAAAAGCGTTAATTGAAACAGAAAAAGGTGTGTCAGAAGGTGTCCCTTTAGGTAAATGTTTGGGACGGTATTCGGTGTTCCCTCCCATGGTACTGCAGATGGTGAATGTTGGGGAGTCTGCGGGACGTCTTGGACAAACCATGGGTACGGTGGCGGATTATTACAATGAGGAAATTCCCCGACGCATGAAACGAATCTTTGGCCTGCTTGAGCCCCTGGTGACGGTAAGCCTGATCGTGTTACTCGGCTTCGTGGCCGTGTCGATCTTTTTGCCGATGATGAGTTTGGTGGGGGGAGTCAGATAGCCGTGAATCCCGAGCGACGAGCGACAAGCGACGAACGACGACACGCTGCCGGTTTCACCCTTATTGAGGTTGTCGGTGTTCTGGCTGTCATGGCGACGTTGATGGCGATTGTTGCGCCGACTCTGATTGACCAGATCGATCGGGCAGCTGAGGAAGCCGAAGCCCAGAGTTTAACGGCCATTGCACAAGGGGTAGAACTGTATCTGAGAACCAACTATACCTGGCCAGCGAATCTTTCTGCCCTCAGTCCAGATTATGTCCCGTTCGGGACAGCGCAACTCACAGTTAATGCTCGAGGGTTTCCTCGGTATTTTATCGTCCACCCGGACACCAGTAGCTATGTGAACGCCACGGGCCTGGCACAATCGGCCTTAGCCGATGCGCGGTTTTTGTTAATTTCCAACATCAGTAGCGATGCCTCGCCGACCATCAACAATGCAGCCCAATTTAATACGTGGTGGAACACTGATGAAACCACCACCCCCGATCTCAATATATACCGAAGCCATGAGGGAAATTTGTTCCATTTGGTGAGTATCAGTGCCATGGCTGCTGGAGGCAGTTATCGGATCGCTGGCGTGACGACCAATTCGGGTGGGAGTACCTTATCGTCGGTTGGGAACTATCACTTAGCGGGGACGGTCGTGGAATTTGATGAAGCGAATAACTTTTCACCAGGCAGTTTGGCGTTCGGCCTCACCCTTGTGGCTGATGCAGGTTACCAATTCGATCCCAGTTGTCCTGCTGGAACGATGTGGCATGTTCTTGGCTCTAAATGCTAGTGAAGAAACACACGTGAAACGTATTTCGTGAAGCGTCGGTTGTGAAGCGTATCTCGTTTATTCTTTCCTTCCGCTTCACGAAAATACGCTTCACGAACGACGCTCACACAGTGGGAGTCGGCCTCGACGAAATCCACACATGACCATCTGCCTGTGAGTACGCTACAAAACAAATCTGGTTTTACCCTTTTGGTCCTCGTGGGCATTCTGGCCATCATGACCATCGCGGCGTCAGTCCTTCTGCCTAACATGGCCACGCTCTTCGATCAAAAGACCACGTCGTCTGAACGGCAGTACCTGAAAGATATTGGGAAAGGTACCGAGCTGTATTTTACAACGAACCGCGCGTGGCCTCCAAATCTGGCTGCGCATGCGCCGCATTACGTTCCATTGGATAATGTCCAATTAAGCCAAAATCCCCGAGGGTTTCCGCGGTATTACTTCGTGCATCCGAGTACCAGCGCATTTACGAATGGTACGGGGCTCGCTTTGAGCGCCCTTGTTGATGCCCGATTTCTATTGATCTCGAATCTGAGCGCCGATGCGGCTCCGACCATTACGAATGCGACAGAATTCGATGCCTGGTGGGGAACAGCGGAGACTGCCGATCTGCATATCTACAAAGGCACGACGGGAAGTCTCTTTTCTCAAGTCACGCTGAATGCAACGGGGCAGGGCGGCAGTTATCAGATTGACGGCACGACGACGAACTCGAGCGGGGGTACCCTATCGAATTATAGTCAATACCATGTGGAAGGGAGCACCGTCTCCCTTGATGAAGCCATGACCTATGGCACGCCAGAAATCCAATTTGCCTTAACGGAGGATGTGACCTATACGTTTGTGCCCTGTTTACCTTCGGGAAGGCGCTGGGTTATTCCTCCCGTTTC
>CAYMQW010000038.1:0-10991 GCA_964392595.1 uncultured Nitrospiraceae bacterium | reverse complement strand
TCTGTTTCGGAAATTTCTGCAGGCACAGTCCTCGAAAATAGGCTCGTGACCCATTTGGCGCGACATGCTCAGCCTGAGAAATTTCTTCATCGTGAAGCAAACGCTCGATCCGGTTTCCTCGCTCCAAGGTGTGGTACAGCCCTTTGTCCGGACGGATATCATGATATTGAAGATCCATGAGCGCGGCTCGGGGATCGTCCCAGCCACAACCTTTTCGTTCAATATAGGATTCAATCATCTGTCGCTTGGCCACCCAGTCAAGTTCCCGGCCAAGCAGCATGGGATCTTTCTCCAAGGTATCCAAGACTGACTCCCAGCGAATCATGATATCCTTTGTCGCCGGGCTGAAATCACGACAGGCGTAAAAATCATGCGCAGCTTTTAAAAACTCCCGTTGCATGGCAATCGCCGTGGTCATGTGGCCATTGCTGAGTTTGACATCACGTTTCACGGAAAGGTCTCGTGACACGGCCTTGATTGCCCCCACAGGATCGTCCAACACGATCTTGGGCAATGTCGCGCCTTCTTCCAACATATGCATGACAATCGCCGCAGTCCCGACTTTGAGATAGGTGGAAATTTCCGCCATGTTGGCATCACCCACAATGACGTGAATACGACGAAATCGTGAGGGATCGCCATGCGGTTCATCGCGGGTATTCACAATGGGCCGGTTCACCATGGTATTGAGATCAACCAAACACTCAAAGAAATCCGACCGTTGAGCAATCTGATAATCCACGGGAGTTGTGCCATTTTCTGCGCCCACTTTTCCAGCTCCCGCAAAAATCTGACGACTCACAAAAAACGGCAGCAACGTTTTGATAATCGCCTCAAACGGCACGGTGCGCGCTAATAGGTAGTTTTCGTGATAGCCGTAACTATTTCCCTTGCCATCGGAATTGTTTTTGTACAATGCGTAGCGAGCTTCACCAGCTGCCCGGTTCATCAGGTCTACACTCTGGGCAGCAATACGTTCCCCAGCGCGCTCGCACGCAACCAGTTCACGAGGGTTGCTACACTCTGGCGTGGAATACTCAGGATGTGCTCCATCGACATACCACCGCCCACCATTGGCCAGGACTTTATTTAATTGCCGATTATAGTCAGGCCCAGGCCGTTCACGTTCGCCTTCGATTTCAAACCCACGGGCATCAAGCAGCGGATTTTCGTTTTCGTAATCCCATAGGGCTTGCGGAACGGGAAGAGAAGGGTAGTAGCTTATGAGCTGGAGAGAATTCGCGACAGGATCGGACAGTGGCGCATGGCGAGCGGCAATACCAAATTCGGTTTCTGTTCCAAGGATTCGATACAAGGAAGCCTCATTCGCGTATGAACAGTTTAGGAGTCTGTCCGAGATTAAAAATAATGTCCGGCGCTGAGGGTTTCAATCTCTGGGGATTCATCTGACCCCGGAGTTAAGGTCCGAACATGGATAATTTTCTCACCCTTTTTCCCGGCAATCCGAGCCCAGTCATCAGGATTGGTCGTGTTGGGGAGGTCTTCATGGGCTTTAAACTCATCACGGATGGCTCGCAGAAAATCTTCTTCCTTCAGGCCTTTCTCTCCACTAGCAATCGCGCGTTTGACCGAGGATGTTTTGGCACGCGACACGACCCCTTCAATCAGCGCCCCACTGGAGAAATCTTTGAAGTACAGCGTTTCCTTTTCTCCATTCGCATAGGTAACTTCGAGATAACGATTTTCTTCGGACAGGGCATACATCGATTCCACGACCACTTCGATCAAACGCTCGACAACCTTGTTCCGATCGCCGTCAGATCGATCAACTTCTTCCTTGGCAAACGGAAGATCGCTCGTCAAGTATTTGGCAAAAATATCCTTGGCGCCTTTTTTATCGGGTCTCGGGATTTTCACTTTCACATCCAAACGACCGGATCTGAGCACGGCGGGATCAATTAAGTCCTGACGGTTACTGGCGCCAATCACGATCACATTTTTCAATCGCTCCACCCCGTCTATCTCAGCTAAAAATTGAGGGACAATGGTGGATTCAATATCCGAAGAAATCCCGGAGCCTCTTGTGCGAAACAAGGCATCCATTTCATCAAAAAAGATAATCACCGGATTCCCCGTGGCGGCTTTATCGCGAGCTTTCGCAAAGACTTCTCGAATTTGTCGTTCGGACTCGCCGACATACTTATTCAACAGCTCAGGTCCTTTAACATGAAGGAAGAAACTGCGCACCTCTTTGCCAGACAGGTGTTTCAGCTTTTTGGCAATGGAATTCGCCACCGCCTTGGCAATCATGGTCTTCCCACAACCCGGCGGCCCATACAGCAGCACGCCTTTCGGTGGGTTGAGTTTATGCTCTACATAGAGATCGGGGTAGAGAAACGGCAACTCGACCGCATCCGTCACTTGTTCCACTTCCTTCTCCAACCCACCGACATCGTCATACCCAATGTCCGGCACTTCTTCAATCACGAGCTCTTCGATTTCCGCTTTGGGAATTTTTTCGATCACATACCCGGATCGGGCATCAAAGAGAAGATGGTCGCCGACGCTTAATCGCTCTGCCAACAGTGGCTCGCCCAACTCCACCACCCGTTCTTCATCGTGATGCAACTGTACTAACACTCGAATATCATCAAGGCGATCTTTTAAGCGAACCACTTGTCCCTGTGGATCAAACCCACGGGCTTCAATAATATTCAGAGCCTCATTCAGAATGACTTCTTGTCCCTTGCGCAACACCTCACCTGCAATCGACCCATGTACGCTCACACGCATCTTGCGACCGGAGACATACACATTTGCGGTTCGATCTTCATTGAAACTGCAAAACAAGGCATAGGACGAGGGAGGGGCTGTGAGCTTTTCGATCTCGGTGCGGAAAGACTCAATCTGGGTTTTGGCATCCTGAAGGGTGGCAGTCAATTTGTCATTGTGTTTTTGCGACTGCTGTAGCTTGATCCGAGTATCGTAGAGTTGGCGAGTTTCAGTCTCCAACGATTGGAGTTCACTCCGCAACTTTTCAATCTCGCGGGTATAGTCTTCGTGTTTTTGAAATCCCATAAGCACTTTACCTACGCATCATTTCGGAGGTAACACATGTGAGGAGCACAAATATACGAGGCTAACTTTTCCTTGATTATTGATGCCAACTTCGGCAAAAGTCCCGTTTTTAAAGGGGAAAAAGCATCAACAATTTTCTCAGCGCCACCCTGAGGAATTCTAGCACTGGGTTTCGGAAAGAAGCAATAGACTGATTCATGAATTTACTCTACTCGGATACGCCAAGTTGCGTAGAATAGTTCTTGACGGATTCAACGGGCGAAGAAGATTGAAAAATAGATGAAATCACGGCAATGCCGTAGGCGCCCGCTTTCCGAATTTCTTCGACCCGCGACAGATCAATTCCGCCTATGGCAAAAATGGGAATCTGACAACGTCGCTTGGCGTCTTCAAGCACGGACAACCCCAAAGGCACGCCATGCGCCCGTTTTGAAGGCGTATCATACATTGGACCTAGCACCACAAAGTCAGCGCCTTCTTGTTCACGTTGGGCTGCTTCATCCGCAGAATGAACCGAGACTCCAATCAATCGGTTAGGCCCTAAACATTCCCTAGCTTTTTGAACAGGAAGACTATTTCCTCGTAAGTGCACACCCTGCGCGCCTGTGGCCATGACGACATCGACACGATCGTTAATCAGCAATGGCACCTGATGGGATTCGGCCCAACGAGAAAGTGTGGTTGCCCATTTCAACAATGTTCGGACAGGAAGATCCCTTTCCCGAAGTTGGAGCATCAAGCCTCCTTGAGAGATCAGATCCTCCAGCACCTGAAGAAAGTGCCCCTCGCCGATTTGATGACGATCTGTTATGACATAAAGAGGAGGAAGGTGCTCAGCAGACATTGGAGGTAATTGGAAAAACCATGATGCGTAAACCGTGATGCGTAATGCGTTAATAGACATGAAGGCATTCACCCCTCACGCTTAACGGATCACGCATTACGTCCGACTACAGCATGCCTTCAATCGTCGTACTCGCCGTGGCATAGAGTTTCCGAGGAATGCGCCCTGCCCGATAAGCAAGCCGGCCGGCATCAACAGCAAATTTCATGGCTTCAGCCATAACAATGGGATCTTTCGCACCGGCAATCGCGGTATTCATCAGCACGGCATCTGCTCCAAGCTCCATGGCCAAGGCCGCATCCGAGGCTGTGCCTACGCCAGCATCAACGATAACAGGAACCTTGACGGTTTCCAAAATGATCTTGAGATTGTAGGGATTTCGAATGCCCAAACCCGATCCAATTGGAGCAGCCAACGGCATCACCGCAGGACAACCAATATCCACAAGTTTTTGCGCAACGATGGGATCATCATTGGTATAGGGCAAGACGATGAACCCCTCCTTAATAAGAATCTTCGCCGCTTCGATGAGGCCTGCGGTATCAGGGAACAGCGTTTTCTCATCACCGATCACTTCAAGCTTCACAAGATCAGACACGCCGGCAGCCCTGGCAAGTCTAGCATACCGCACGGCATCTTCAACTGTATAACAGCCAGCGGTGTTGGGGAGAATGGTATACTTCTTCGGGTCAATGTAATCCAAAAGATTTTCGGAATTGCGGTCGGTGATATTTACCCTCCGGACGGCCACCGTGACCACATCAGCTCCTGACACCTCAATGGCCTTTTGCGTTTCGACAAAGTCTTTATACTTTCCTGTTCCTACCCATAAACGAGACTTAAACTCACGTCCAGCGATGGTTAAACGATCATTGCTCATAAGATTCTCTATCTATTGGTTGAAGATCAATTTTTGATAACACCTTGGATTATTTGGGGAAAGGCAAAAAGGGCCACTATCAAAACCTTCCGACCCTCCTCCAATAAAACTCATAACTTCGACTCGATCCCCGTCTTGCAACAGTCTGGCCTCGAACCCACCTTTATCCATTATTTCTAAGTTAACTTCCACGGCTACCTGATCCAAACGAATCTTTAATTGTCGTAAGAGAGCAGCCACAGACATTCCTGCTTGGATATCATGCTGTTCCCCATTCAACTGAATAGTCATTTTGCCATACGATTGACGTTAAGAAGGCCCCAAGGGTCACATAAATGCTATCCTACGAGACCTCGGAAATGCTTGTCAATGCAGGCGGGGCATGGTCAAAGAGCTCAATCCCAAATCAATCCAAGAGGCCATAGCAATCCCAATCAACCAGGGCTATAATCCCTCTTAGATATCATCTTTCCTTTCACGCCGTGGCCATGTATCAGAACAATAACACCGTCGCGAACATTTTCCTCACAATGGCGGAACGTCTACAAAAGAACGGCGCGAATCCTTTTCGCGTACGCGCCTATCGACGAGCCTCGTCTACACTAGGGGGGCTTGATGAAGATATCGCCTCGATTGAACAGCGAGGGGATGTGGACTCCCTTCCAGGGATCGGGAAAGATTTGAGCGCTAAAATTCGGGAATTCCTCACAACCGGAACCATTCAAGCCTATGAAGACCTGAGCACGCCTCTGCCGGAGTTCGCCAAGCAATGGCTGCAACTTCCTGGTTTTTCTGAACCCATTGTCAACGATTTATACTTTCGCCTAGGGATTCGCTCCCTTGATGACCTGGAAGCCCTGGCCTCTTCCCATTTACTCCGAACCCGGCCAGGGATCACGGCACCCACGGAGGAACTGCTAGAGGCAATACAATCACTCCGCAGATGAGACCGTTGAATAATTGAAAAGTTTTCATAATACCGTTCACATGTGACTCATCTTATGAAACACCAAGAACAACAGGGGATGTTCAAAAAGGTGCGCTCAGTCCCTGTCCTGAGCTTGTCAAAGGAAAGGCCGCAGGCTCTTTGACGCGCGGAGCGTACTCATAGTACGTGAGCACGACAAAGGGCCGAGAACGCCACTGGCGCCCTTTTTCAACATTCCCTAATTTCGCCACTACCGATTGACCCCAGGACAAGTCCTTTGATAGGTTGTCTGTCGCTTCAATTATAGTTGAGCTTTTACCAAGAGAGGATGCAGACAACATGGCAATTTCAGCATTTGTTCTCGTGGATGTCATCGGAAATCATACGAAGAGTGCCTTTCAAACTATTACTCGCATTCCAGGGGTCAAACACGTCTATGCTATCACGGGTCCTTTCGACCTCATCGTGGATATCGAAGCTGAAACGATGGAAGAATTGAACGATTTAGTATTATCCAGAATGCGTAGCGTGGACGGCGTGAGGAAAACTACGACCGCCATCGTCTTAAAAGTCTGAACAACGTCTCTCATACCCGCAGTACCACCTGAAGGCTGGAAATCCGAGATGACACCAGCACGTCCTGCTGAATGGTCCAATCCTGTCCTGAGCTTTCCCGAAGGAAGCCCCTCCAACCTTGCCACGGCAAGGAAAAGGACAGGGCTACCCTCCGTTGAGCTTCCGACCGCCTCGAGAACAAAGCTGGCGGGATTTTTCACTTTTCCTCTAAAGGGGACGTAAATCCTTAAACACTTTCCACGTCTTCAACAACTCAATCGCCTTTTGAAGTTGCACGTCCTTCTTCATGAATTCCGCTTCCCGAGCTTTCAAATCCTTTTTCTTATCATCCGGGGATTTGGCATCCTCTTTTTTCACTGGATCGGAAACATTGACAGCCTGCTCCCCTGGTTTCCCAGTCGCCGAAGACTCAGCCTGAACCACGGTCCTCGGTTTAGATTCAACCACAATATCTGGTTTCACGCCAATCTTGTGGATGGACTCGCCACGAGGGGTGTAATACTTGGCTGTCGTCAACCTGAGACCTGAACCATCCGAGAGGGGCAATATCGTCTGGACAGACCCCTTGCCAAATGTCGTTTTCCCAACAATCACCGCCTTCCCCCAATCCTGCATCGCCGCGGCGACAATTTCTGATGCACTCGCAGACCCCTGATTCACCAAGACAATCATCGGATATTCATAATGCGCAGACTGCATGCGTGCTCGATATTCATCTTTTTTCCCATCACGACCTTTTATCGACACGACCAACTTATCTGCTTCGAGAAATTGTTCCGAGACACCTACCGCTGCGGACAACAAACCTCCAGGATTATTTCGCAAGTCCAAAATCAAACCTTGAACATTACGTTCTTTGAGCTCCGCTAATTTATTGCCCAGGTCCTCCGCCGTGGCTTCCTGGAATTGCGAAATCCTGACATATCCAATTCGTTCATCAAGCACCCGCGAACGAACACTTTGAATCTTAATGGTGTCGCGAATCAGGGTAAACTGAATCGGCGTTTTGGAACCTTCCCTTTCAACCGTCAACGTAACTTTGGTGCCTTTGGGTCCTCGCATTTTATGGACGGCTTCCATCAGCGTCAGAACTTTCGTCGGAAAATCATCCACCTTGGTAATGACATCACCGGACTCAATTCCAGCCACATCCGCCGGAGTATCTTCAATCGGCGCAATCACGGTAATGCGATGTTCCTTGACCCCAATTTGAATGCCCAACCCGCCAAACTCCCCACGGGTCTCGACCTGCATTTCTTTATACATATCAGGGGTCATATACGAAGAATGAGGATCCAACGTTGCCAACATTCCCCGTATAGCGCCATAGACCAAATCTTTCGTGGGCCTGTCTTCCACATAATGCTTCTTCACCTGGGTGAGCACCTCGGCAAAGATTTTTAGTTCCTCATAGGATTCGCTCGCATACCCAGTCTTCTCCCACCCCTTGCCGATCACGACACCCAGCACGAGTGTCGCCATGACGACAAATCCAGTCATCCATACTGTCCGGAACCGTCCCTTTTCCATCATGTTCAATTCCTATCTTTAAAAATGATCGACTAGCGCTTGACCAACCACTTCTGCGGGTCAACGGGTTGTATCCCTTTGCGCAATTCAAAGTATAAAATAGATTGATCAGTCAGGCCAGATGCCCCAGTGTGACCTAAAACGGCCCCACTCGCAATATCATCGCCTTGCGTAACCTCGAGATTCGAAGCATGCGCATAGAACGAAAAAAATCCGTTGTGATGATCCAAAATCACCACCAGGCCATAGCCCTTTAACCAATCCGCAAACACAACATTCCCACCAAATACCGCTTTAATGGCACTCCCATCGCGCGTTTGGATTTCAATGCCCTTTTTATTAACATAGGTATTAAACCGAGGATGTTTTTGACGCCCAAACGAAGTCACGACAGGACCATCAGCCGGCCAGAGCAGTTTCCCTTTTTTCAGAAGACTCACGGCACGGGCCTGACTGCGTGATGCAGTCTTTTCGCTACGCTGCCGCAATGTGTCAAGCAACGACTCTTTTCGTTCTTCCGCACGCTGTAACGTAGAGAGCGCTTGTTCCTGGGAACGAGTCTGACGCTTCAAACTCGTCAACAGCACTTGTTTTTTTCCTTTGATCCCCTTCATCACTTTCAGATTTTTCTCAGTCCGCTGTTTATTGCGAACCAGTGTGTGCCGCACGTGGGCTTGGCGTTTTTTCAGCTCGGCAAACTTCGCCAAATCTGCTTCATACCGGGACAACAGCTCGTGTTCCCAACTGGACATCGTCGACTAATAGCTAATACGACGTTGAAACTGTGAATAGCAATCCGAAGACAGCTGCGGGCGAAACCAGCCCCGGTGTCCTTCCATGTATAATCGACGCAACCGTGTTTTTACGGCCTGTTCCCGTTGCTGCAAACTGGCGTCAAGCTGCCTGGCTTTCCGATTCAATGTTTCTTGCTCTCGATCAGCCTTCCGAATCTCACGCCGGATGACATGATACTCTTTCCGTTTTTGATGCAGATCCCGATCAAGCGTCTCGACGGCCTGCAGAACCACATCATGTTTCTTTTGAGTTTTTTCACGCTGTTGTTTGGTCTTTTTGATTTCCTGCTTCAGATGCTGAAGATTGCTGCGTTCCCGCTTAATTTCATCTTGTAACGACGGTTGTGTAGCCCATACAGGATCGACGCTATTCATGCCCCACAACAACAATAGGGTTATTGCCACAATACAGCTAGGCCGCATCACTTCGGACCTTCATTAATCCAAAGACCGACAGCACACTACTTCCACATCCTAACAACATCCCGGCCAAAACTAAAAACACTGACGTTTCGTGAGGGAAAAATGTCAACACGGATTCCAGCCCACTGAACCACCCTGACGCATTCAATTCCAGTCGAAAAAATTCAAATACCCCTTTTAATAACGCCAAAGCCAGCCCCCCGCCGCACAACCCCAAAATCGCTCCTTCAATGATATAGGGTGTCGCGATGAAGGATCCCGTGGCCCCAATGAGCCGCAAAATTTCGATTTCCTCTTTTCGCGAATAAAACGACAACCGGACGGTATTCGCAATGATGGTAATAGTCGCCACCGCCAAGATCACGCCAATAATGAGGGCTCCGAATTCAAAGTAGCTCACGAGCAAGGCCAGCGTATCAATCCAATCCTGATTGTAGCGGACTTGCTCCACCCCTGGAAATTGCTTGACTCGTTCCGCAAACGCTTCAATCGAATCAGCCTCTTGAAAGCCTGGTGCGATCTGCACGACAAAGGAGGCAGGCAGAGGATTCTCCTCCATCCCTTCCAGTAACGTAGATTCATCAGGAAATTGCTGACGAAATTCTTTCAATGCATCTCCTTTGGACACAAAGGATAGCTCCCTCACCGCCTGTTCACTGTCCAACAGTTGACGAATCCTCTCGACCGCCTGGACGGAGGCCTCCGGCTGAACATAGACCACCACTTCAATATCATGTTGAAGCGTCCCTGCGAGATTTTTCAGATTGTCATACAACAACACGAACACACCGAAACATGAGATCGTGAAGGCTGTGGTAACAATCCCAATCAGCACACTCGTCCGGTTGACGCGAAGACTGGTGAAGGCTTCTTGAATGAGATAGAGAGGGCGCCTCATGCGGTAGGGCCTTTATCCGACACCAGTCGACCCGCGTGCAAATGAAGGACGCGTCCGTTCATTTTTTCAACAACGGTTTGATTGTGCGTGGCCAACAACACGGTCGTGCCTCGTGCATGAATATTCTTGAACAACTCAACAATTTCTAATGTCAGTTCGGTATCCAAATTTCCTGTTGGCTCGTCCGCCAACAGGATGATCGGATGATTCACGATCGCCCGGGCAATACACACACGCTGCTGTTCTCCAGCCGACATCATTCCTGTTTGGCTGGCATGCTTATGACTCATGCCCACGGATTTCAAGGCCTCACCCACTTTTTTTTTGGACTCAGCCCGTGACACACCTTGAATAATCAGCGGCAGCGCAACATTCTCAAAGACGGTTTTTTGGGGCAACAACTTAAAGTGTTGCAAGACAAACCCCATGGTTCGCCGCAGGTAGGGAATGTCGGCATCTCGCAACCTGGCAATATTCCGATTTTGAACCAAGATTTGCCCCTCATCAGGAATCTCCGCGCCGAAAATTAATTTCAGCAAAGTGGTCTTACCGGCTCCGCTCGGGCCTGTCAGTAAGATACTCTCACCCTTCTCGATTCGTACCGTGACATCATGAAGCGCGGTACACCGCTCAAATAATTTCGAGACATGGAACAATTGAATCATCAGATTGGTATGTCACACAAACCATCTTGAATAATGGCCACCTCTAAAAACCGTCCTTTTCCGTGATGGCGGCGTCAGCCGCGTGCTCAAATCCTCATGTATTCGCCCATACACTCCGGTTTTCCGCACGCGGCTTCCTTGCCCTCAAAATGCCGGGTTTTTAGAGATGCCCTCATATAACTGAGGGATGGCACCTCAGGAGCCAGCCACCCTTTAGTGTCAGTTAAACAATCTACCGTGCATCACTCGAATCAACTCTCAGAGGCAGTGGAGAATGTTCAAAAAGGTGTGTCCCGCCCTGTCCTGAGCAGAGTCGAAGGAAAGGCCGCAGGCCCTCCCGGTCTTCGTAGCCACTTCGGCGGAGTAGGCTTGGCGCGCGGAGCGTACCGTAGTACGTGAGCACGACAAATGGCC
>CAYMQW010000037.1:0-11084 GCA_964392595.1 uncultured Nitrospiraceae bacterium | reverse complement strand
ATAGAATCCCAAACATGAAGCGTGGATGGATTGTTTTTGTTTTGGCTGTTGGTGCCATTGGTGCCGGTGTGTATTGGTTTTTTCCGATGCCCTTGGCTCAGGAGAGCCAGGAGAAGGAAGAACCGAAGGTTATTGTGGTGGAGCGGAGTACGCTTCACACGCGAGTGTCGGAGACCGGGACTTTGGTGCCGATTCGGACGTTGGATATTAAGTCGCAGTTTTCTGGCAAGGTGTTAGAGATTTTTGTTCATGAAGGGGAACAGGTTGTTCGGGACCAACCGTTGATGGTGATTCGTCAGGAGCCGAGTCAGGCACGGCAGGTAGCACAACTCCGAGCCAAGTTGGAGCAAGAGGGCTTTAACGTGGCTCAGACGAGGCGTAATTTGGTGCGGATGGACGGGCTGCATGCCAAAGGATTTATCGCTCGCCAAGAATTGGAGTCTGCCGAGCAAGAAGCCCAACAGGCCATGGTTCGGCGGGAATTGGCGGAAAAGGAATTGTTGCTGGCTTTGGGTGGAAATCAAGAGTTATTTCAGCGATACATTTCTCAAGATCCAACTGAAACGGGGCTTGAAGAATTCCGTGTGTCGTCGTCTTCAGATGGAACGATTATCGATATCGGCGTTCAGCCTGGTGAAATTATTACCTCAGGCACGGCCACGGTTGGTGGCGGGACGGTGTTGATGAAATTGGCCGACCTGCGACGAATGGTGGCTCAAGCGAAAATCAATGAGGTAAGTATTCATCGGGTTCGAACCGGTCAACCCGTGATGATTCGACTGGATGCGATTCCTGGTGCGGAGTTTGAAGGTGTGGTGACGGCGATTGCTCCTCAAGGAGAAAAGGAAGAGAGTATCGTGACGTATGAGGTGACAATCGAAATCGATAACACGGATCTCAGTTTGCGGCCGATGATGACCGCGAATGTGGATATATTGACGGAAGATTTAACCGACGTGATTGCCGTGCCGCTGGAAATATTGCAATCGGAACAAGGCGACGATGTGGTCTATGTGCAAGAAGGCGCTGACCAAGTGCGCCGGAAAGTTCGTGTGGCGTTCAGAACGCCGACTCAAGCGGTGATCACGCAAGGGTTAGAGGAAGGTGATCGGTTGGTGGTGCCAACATTTTCAAAGAAACGGTCTCGCTAAAATATACCTATTCTTCCCTTTGGAAATTCGAGGTGGAGGGGATAATGGAATTGTTATTTATTGAAAAATCCCCCTGTGTCCCCCTTTTCCAAAGGGGGAATAGGGTGGATCATGGGGAGGGGGCTCGGGATAGGTGAAAATTGTCGTTCTCTCACCTACTGTTCGACTTTCCCCTCTTTGGAAAAGAGGGGTGTGGGAGATTTTCCAGATAGTATTTTTCTACCACTAATCCCTCTGTGTCCCTCCTTCGCCAATCGGGAAATGAGAAGCGAGATGAAGTCATGCTGAAATACAGTCTTCGCCTCAAACGACAGGCCCAAGTTCTTCGGAACAACATGACGGAGGCCGAGCAAAAACTGTGGTGGTATTTGCGGAGCAAACAGATTCAAGGTGTCCAGTTCTACAGACAGAAATGTCTGAGCCGCTACATCGTGGATTTTTATGCGCCAAGAGCAAAGCTGGTCATTGCAATCGATGGATCTCAGAATTTTGAAAAATCACATGAGGTCAAAGATCAACTTCGAGATGCTTTTCTCGCCACACTAGGGTTGACAGTCCTTCGATTTCATAATGGCCAAATTTTCGAAGAGATTGATAGCGTCCTTGAGGCTATTTTCCAACATGTCACCTCACGGGTTTCTTCAGCTTCTAGGGAATTGATTTGCTAAAATCCCCCTGTGTCCCCCTTTTTCAAATGGGAAATAGGAAGGGCCAATGCGGGCGGGAGATTTCTGAGATGGAAAATCCTTAGTGGCAGCGTTTCTTCATAGTGATTCCTCTTTGGATGGCCACTCGGGTATTGGGGATAATCCCGGTCGTTCTCTGCTCATTCATTTGCATGATATTTCGAAGGTCTATCACGCGGGTGAGGTGAGTATTCATGCGTTGTCGAAGATTGAGATCACGATCGAGAAAGGCGAGTTTGTCGCGATCGTTGGACAGTCGGGGAGTGGCAAGACTACATTGTTAGATATTTTGGGGTGTTTGGGGCAGCCCACGGAAGGGGCGTATTGGTTGGATGGGCAAAACGTTGGGTCGCTCGACGATGAGGAACTGACGACGATCCGCAATCAAAAAATTGGGTTTGTCTTTCAAACGTTTCATTTGCTTCCTCGAAAGACGGCTGTGGAAAATGTGCAGTTGCCTTTGCAGTATGCCGGCCTGTCGTCGGCTGAACAGCGAAAGGGCGCAACTGATATGTTGAAGCGGGTGGGCCTAGACGATCGAATGCTGCACTTTCCCACGCAATTATCCGGTGGACAACAGCAGCGTGTGGCTATCGCGCGTGCGCTGGTGAACAAACCGGCGATTTTATTGGCCGACGAGCCAACTGGGAATTTGGACACCCGCACCGGGCAAGAGGTCATGGCGATGTTTGATCAACTGCATCAGGAAGGGCAGACGATTATTTTGATTACGCATGATCAGAACGTGGCTCAGGCGGCCAAGCGACGGATCGTTCTGAGTGATGGCAAGGTGGTTAGTGATGATGTAATAGACGCATCATCACCAAGCAAAGAAACGGCAGGCCAACCATGATTGTGCAATCCATTGTAATCGATGCTTTGAAGAACCTGAAGTCGAATATCCTGAGGACTGGCTTGACGATGCTTGGGGTGATTATTGGCGTGGCTGCGGTGATTGCGATGATTGCCATTGTTGAAGGCGGACAGGTGTGGCTCGTGAAGTCGATCGAGCGACTAGGGACTAATTTATTGTTCGTCTGGAAAAAGTCGTTGACGCTTGAAGAGCAGCGCAAATTTTCAGGACGGTCAACAGGTTTACGATATGGCGATGCGCTTGCGGTGCGGCAACAAATTCCCGATGTGGTTGCGATTCCGATGATTGAATTAGACCAGCAATTGAAAGCCGGTGATCGTGAATTTAGCGGTGAAGTGACGGGGACGTGGCCTGAATATCAGGAGGTGAGAAACTTTCAAGCGGAACATGGGCGGTTTCTCATTCAATCGGATTTGACGGAATGGAAGCGCGTCGTGGTGTTGGGTAAGGAAGTGGCTGAAAAATTATTTGGGAGTGGCTCTCCGCTTGATCGTGAAGTGAAAATCGTCGATCAACGATTTACGGTCGTGGGGGTGATGAAGCCCAAAGGGACTGTGTATGGTACGAATTATGACGAGATGGTGTTTATCCCAGCCACCACGGCTATCCGCCGGTTTCAAGGTAAAGATACGTTGCGGCGGATGGTGGTGCATGTGCCGGACCGCGAACAGATGGAACGTGTGACCCAGCAATTACATTCGCTGTTAGTGCAACGACATGATGGGGTCGATGATGTGCGCGTGCGGAATCAGGGCGATTTTTTGAATGCCGTGGATCGTACTATTTGGACGTTTCGCATTGTGTTGGGTGGCGTTGCGTTAGTGGCGTTGTTGGTCGGCGGGATTGGCATTATGAATATCATGTTGGTGACAGTTACCGAACGAACGAAAGAAATTGGATTGCGCAAAGCTATTGGTGCGCGGCGTCGCGATATCATGCTCCAGTTTCTTGTCGAGTCTGTGACGATCAGTGTAATCGGTGGGTTCCTCGGGATTCTTTGTGGGATAGGCGCGGCGTATGGGTTTGGGGGATTCGTGGCGCAATCGATGCCAGGTGGCGGGGATTGGGGCGCGGTCATTCAACCCTCTGCGATTCTTATTGCGTTTTCTTTCGCGGTTTTCGTGGGCGTGTTTTTTGGTTTGTATCCTGCCGTGAAAGCATCGAAGCTTGATCCTGCTGAAGCGCTTCGGTATCAGTGATCTGGTTTTTTCATTATCGATCAGTCAAGGCACAGGCTTCTGAATAAAATTGCCGCTGACCCTCAATCAACGCATCGTGATCTTGCTGAGCGAGCTTCCTGGCTTGCCTTTCTCCCAGTTCTTTTAACGGGGTGGTTTTATTTCCTTCCCTCACCCCTTCAACACAATCGTCTTTTGCAATTCCTCCCTCAATTGTCTGCGTATCTTGCCCTTGGGGTTTGGTTCAGATTGAACCCCGGTGGATTGAAACGACTTGGCGTGAAATCCGAGGATCTGCTAACAGGAATTAAGTGTGGCTTGGTCGTGGGCTTGCTGCTTGGTGTGTTCAATACCTTTGTCATTCTGTGGCTCGTGCCGAGTGTTGGTGGAGACATCGTGTTTCTGAAAGAGACGCCTCATGCCAATATGCCCACCTTGGTGATGGTCCCGTGGGGAATTTTGCTTATCGCCATTGGTGTGGAGCTCAATTTTCGTGGGTTTCTTCTTGGACGATTAGAGGCACTGTTTGGCCAATGGTTACATATTGAACCAAATCGATCCTTTCCCCTTGTATCACATCTTGCTGTCTTCACGTCTGCTCTGGTATTTGCTTGTGATCCTTTCATGGTCATGACCTTTCAGCATCTGCATTGGATTGCGGTGTGGGATGGTCTTATCTGGGGCTGGCTCTACGTTCGATCGCACAATCTTTATACGGTGATTGTGGCGCATGCTGTTGAAGTCGTGATACTGTATTCGTGTATCAAAGCCGCGTTGATGTAAGGTACAGGGTTCTCGTGAAGATTGTCTTTTGGATTTTTGATGTATGAACTGACCAAATATGTCGTATATTTTGTTTGAGGTGGGACGCTGGTTTCGGTCTCCACGTATCTTGGTTCACATGGGAAAGGGTTTTTCGCAGCCCTGGCAAGTACTTTGCCCATCATGAGTGGGATGACCTTCATTCTTATTTATCTCAATGCCGGCACGGGTCCAACCGTGTCATTTTCGAAAAATCTGATTGGGCTTTCACCGCCGTGGTTTGCCTATGTGTTTACCATGATGTTTGGCGTTCCCCGGTTTGGGTTTGCCCTGTCGTTTGCTGTGGCTATGACGTTCTATGTGCTGCTGGTGTCGGTCATTCGTGTGAATCTTCGGTGACGAATCTGCGCAATCAATATTTCAATGTTTGAAAACTGAGGAAGAATACATGCTTGATGAAGACATTGTGAAACCGAGTGTTCAGGCGTTTTTAGTCTGCGACAGTGTGATTATTGATAGCCAGACAGGGAAGAAAAGTCTCATCGGGACATTTACCCATCTCTGGGCACCACGGTTTCCGTGCCAGCATCATCAAATGGGAATCTATTTTTGTTTGACCGATGCAGAAGGTGTCTATGCGTTTGAATTGCGGTTGGCGTATTTGGATCAGGATGTCATCGTTGGGAAAGCCACCTTGTCGCCCTTTACTATCAAGGATCGTTTAGAAATCCATGACTTTGGAATTAATATTCCCTCTTTGGTTTTCCCCGGACCCGGTCGGTATGAGTTTCGACTGTACGCCAATGGCTTTTTCATTACCCACAAAGATTTCAATGTCATTCAACAAGAGCCGCCAGAAAAGTCTCAAGAGCCCTAGGAGCCTGTCCGAGATTAGCCGAATCTACTGCGGATCTGCGGGGTTGGCCAGATCTTCCGGTCCTTTTCGTTTACCCCTCTCGTAGCCACAGGCTGTTCTTTTTCTTGTCCAGGGAAAAATCATCATTTGAAAAATGCGGTTCTGTCGTGGAACCTTGCGAGTTGAACGTCTTGACTTTTCCCCTACACGACTTATCTCAATTGACAGAGGCGCCTCAATAAAAAAATTAATCAGAGTCCACACCACACACTTACGCTGTGATTAAAGGAGGTGTATTATGTTAGTCAAATGGGATCCGTTGAGAGAGATTGAACAAACCCTGGGCTGGTGGGGTAGTCAGCCATTTCGTCGGCCGCTCTGGGATGATCACCACGTGCAAACAGTCAATTGGGCTCCTGCCGTGAATGTGTACGAAGACACGGAAAGCCTTTTTGTAGAGACGCAGTTGCCAGGGATTGATATGAAGGACGTGAATATTTCAGTAGCCGATCGTACCCTCAATATTCATGGGGAGCGAAAGGTTGAGCATGAAGACAACAAGGATGGTTATCATGTTCGGGAAGCCCAGTATGGGACCTTTGCGAGAAGTTTTCATTTGCCAAAGTATGTGAATCCCCATGAGGCCAAGGCGACCTATGACAAGGGCATTTTAGTGATCAAGGTGCCCAAACAGGAAGAAGCCAAACCGAAAGTGATACCGATTGAGTTGAAGTAACGAATTGCGGTTGAACCGTCTATTTCGTGTTCTGCGCGGGGCGTGGGTGATTGGTCTGCACGAGTCAACCCCACGCCCCGTTTTCTACAAACTGCCCCTTGGGGCGTCTTTGGTTTTTTCTTCCTTTTTTCTTAAAGTTGTACCTGTGAACTCTTCTTGTTCTAACGGTCGATTGAGGGTACTCTGGGATTAAGCGATTCTCAAAGAAATAAGTGAACAAAGGCCATATGATTACGATTACCACACAGCTCGAGATTCCGAATCAAGAAGTTCAGATTACGGCTTCTCGCAGTAGTGGCCCTGGCGGACAGAATGTGAACAAGGTCAATACACGGGTCACGCTCCACTTCCCCGTGTGGTCCTCGAAATATTTGACTCATAGCCAGAAGGTGAAAATTGCGTTACAACTCAAAACCCGGATTACCAAAGACGGGGTGTTGTTTCTTCATGCCCAGGGTACCAGAAGCCAAACAGCCAACCGAGTCGTGCTTCTAGAACGCTTTTCAACTCTTTTGAGCAGTGCGTTAACGCCGGCAAAACCTCGAAAGAAAACACATGTGCCTCATGGTGTCATCGAACGTCGATTGGATCAAAAAAAACATCGTGGCGGCCTCAAGAAAGTACGGCGAAAACCCGCCAGCCTTGAAGACTAAATAGTTTTCATTGAAGGATTACAAACAAAGGAGTGCTCCGTGTCCATAGCCCAAAATCAGGAAGTCCCTTCATCGATCATTCCCCCGATTGCTCAACCAAATCCCGTGACATTGGAAAAACATGGCCACACGAGAATCGACCCCTATTATTGGTTGAATGATCGGGAGAATCCTGATGTCATTGCCTATCTGACGGCGGAGAATGACTATACCGAAGCGGTGATGTCCCATCGGAAGCAGTTGGAGCATGATTTGTTTGAGGAAATCAAAGGGCGAATTAAGCAAACCGATTTATCGGTTCCGTATAAACTCGATGATTACTTCTACTACACGCGGTTTGAGGAGGGAAAAGAATATCCAATTTTTTGTCGAAAGAAAGAATCCCTCGATGCGGATGAGCAGATTATGCTGGATGCCAATGTTCTTGCGGAAGGGCATGAATATTTTGCCATTGGCGGAATGGCGGTTAGTTTTAATCAAAACCTGTTAGCCTACGCGAGTGATACCCAAGGTCGGCGCATTTATACCATTCATTATAAAAATCTGGATACAGGCGATTTGTTGGCTGACACGATGACGGGAGTCACCGGCAACATGGCGTGGGCCAATGATAATCAAACGCTCTTCTACAGCAAACAAGATCCGGCTACTCTTCGGTCTTATCAGATTTGCCGTCATGCCCTTGGTGACGATCCTTCCACGGATGCGATCGTGTATGAAGAAAAAGATGAAACCTTCTCAACCGCGGTGTTCAAGACCAAGTCCAAACGGTATGTCATGATTGCCTCCCAGCAAACGGTCAGTAGTGAATATCGTTATATTGCGGCTGATCAACCAACTGGGGAGTTCACGGTGTTTCTTCCTCGGGCTCGGGACCATGAATATGATGTGGAGCATTATCAGGATTCGTTTTATATCCTTACCAATTGGCAAGCCAAGAACTTTCGGCTCATGAAAACATCAGTCGAACAGACTGATCAGGCTCATTGGCAGGAGGTGATTCCCCATCGTGATGATGTGCTACTGGAATCCTTCGAATTGTTTTGTGATTACTTGGTGCTGGAGGAACGAAAGCAGGGTCTCACCAATCTTCGAGTCATTTCCTGGTCTGGTGACGGCGAACATTATTTGGACTTTGGCGAGCCGACGTATTTAGCGGGTATCGGGGAAAACCCTGATTTTAATACGCCGCTGCTTCGGTTTGGGTATACCTCGATGACCACCCCCAATTCTGTGTTTGACTACAATATGGAGACGCGAGAAAAGGTGTTGCTCAAACAGGAAGAGGTACTGGGGGGATTTGATCGGGAAAAGTATTGCACGGAGCGAGTATGGGCCACGGCGACGGATGGTGTTCAGGTCCCGATTTCATTGGTGTATCAAAAGGGGGGCAAGAGAGATGGCAACAACCCGTTGTTGTTGTATGGCTATGGATCGTACGGGGCCTGCATGGATGCGAATTTCAGCTCCCCTCGGCTCAGTTTACTCGACCGTGGGTTTGTGTTTGCGATTGCCCATATTCGTGGTGGGGAAGAACTCGGTCGGCATTGGTATGAAGAGGGGAAACTCCTTCATAAGAAAAATACGTTTACGGACTTCATTGCCTGTGCTGAACATGTCATCGCCCAGGGCTATACCAAGTCTGAGAAGTTGTTTGCGATGGGCGGGAGTGCTGGTGGATTATTGATGGGGGCTATCGTGAATATGCGGCCTGATCTTTTTCAAGGCGCGGTGGCGCAAGTGCCATTCGTCGATGTTATCACGACGATGCTCGATCCGAATATCCCCTTGACCACAGGTGAGTATGACGAATGGGGAGACCCCAACCACAAGGAATCGTACGAATACATCATGTCTTACTCGCCGTATGACAATGTTCAAGCCAAGGCGTACCCGCACCTTCTTGTCACGACAGGCCTTCATGATTCGCAAGTGCAGTATTGGGAACCTGCAAAATGGGTGGCTAAACTTCGAACCATGAAAACCGATGGTAATCGTCTCTTGCTGAAAACCAACATGGATGCGGGCCATGGCGGGGCATCCGGACGATTCCGTCGTTATAAAGAATTGGCCTTCGTGTATACCTTTTTGTTGGATTTGGTGGACAACTATTCAGGTATTTAGGCTGAAGGCTATGACTCTGAATGCCCGACGTTTTGTATGGTCACGCATGATTGTTTCCTCATGGCCTTCGGCCTTCAGCCTATTCACCTGAATACGTACATTCCACTTAGCAAATTCCCGCTAATTGGGCCTTCATCTGGGGCTCACGTAATTTCTTGAGCGCAATAACCTCGATTTGTCTGATTCGTTCACGCGTGACGTTCAGCGTCTTGCCAACTTCCTCTAAGGTCAATGAATGATCTTGGCCTAACCCAAATCGCATTCGGATCACATGCTCTTCTCGTGGCGTGAGCGTGCACAAGACTCGATTCAGATGGGTTTTTACTTGCTCTTCCTGAATATCCTCATCTGGCGACGTCAAGTTTTCGTCAGGCAAAAAATCACCTAAAAATGTTTCGTCATCCCCTGTGGGATTATCAAATGATAGGGGCTCCAGAAAGGCCTGCATCGTTTCTTGCACACGGTCAGGGTGAATGCCGAGAGCTTCGCCGATTTCTTCGTGTTTGGGATCTCGGCCTAATTGCTGTGCCAATCGATGAGACGTTTTCGTCATGCGTTGCCAGGCTTCCGTTGCATGGACGGGAACGCGAATCGTTCGTGACTGATCAGCGATGGCTCGGAGGATTCCCTGTCGAACCCACCATGTGGCATAGGTGCTGAACTTAAAGCCCTTTTGATATTGAAAACGCTCGGCAGCACGCATAAGGCCGACGTTGCCTTCCTGAATCAGGTCCAAAAGACTGAGCCCTCGACCGGTAAAGCGTTTGGCCAAATCCACCACCAGACGAAGGTTGCGTTGGACCAATCCGTCTTTGGCTTGTTCGAGTGATACCCGGTCATGGGCAATCTGTTTTTGGATGGGACGAAGACGTTTTTTGAGAGCCAGCGCTTTAGGACCTGAATCGGATAAAGCGGTTATCAATCCGGCAAGTGTGTGGTGTGCGTGATCTAGCGATGGCGCGGAGAAGCCGCTCAACTCACGAGTGTCAGTCAGCGATTGAATGGATTGTTGAAAATGAGGTTTATTGGCGAGCTCTCTCATGAGTTGAATGGCCTGGGTTAATGCCGCCCGAATACATTGACTGCTGTTGTCGATCTCTTTTGCCAGTCGCAACTCGTGTTCACGATCTAACAGGGGGCGTGTCCGGAATGTCCGAAAGTACACGGTTTCCAATGCCGCCGTGTTGGGTTCTTTTTTAGATTCATCTCCCTGTTCTTCGATCATCGTGTCGAGTGTGGGCGTCATCTCGCTCAAGTAGCGAGCCGCCTTGGAACGTGTTGATCGTGGATCTGCGTTTCGTGTCGCATTCAGGTCACTGTGTCTTACGGCTTGCATGGTGATCATGGTTGGCTTCCTTTCCGCTTTGAGCCTTCGAAGTGAGTATTTCTGGAACGGTGGTCTTCGCGTGTGATTACACTCTCACCGTCATGAAAATCGGAACCCCTTGCCGATGAACCAACAAGAGGGCTGGGCGTTCATGAGGCAAATGGGCGACCACTGCGTGATAGTCCTTCATGGTTCGAACTGGTTTCCTGTTCACTTCACTAATCACGTCGCCTTGTTGTAAGCCAGCACTGTCTGCATGGCTGCCAGGTTGAACAGCCGTCACGACGACACCATTGGTCTGCGTCGTGAGCTGGAGACGACGAGCCATTTGAGGGGTGATATCCTCAACGGTTAATCCCGCGAGCTGTGTGGTGTCCGATGGAGTATTCACTCGGGCCACCTTTTTGGTGTCAGGATGTTCAACGAGTGTCGTGTTGAGCGTGATGGATGTTCCATTGCGAATGACCGTCATCTCAATAGAGCGTCCGACGGTTGTTCGGGTGACCGCGCGTTGCAAGGCACGAGGGTCGGCAATGGGTTGCCCTTCGTAGGTCACTATCGTATCGCCGCGTAGGAGGCCCGCATGATCAGCAGGACTGCCTTCATGAACATTCGTCACCAGTGCACCCGAGGCATTCGGCAAATCCAATGATGTGGCGAGGTCTATTGACACTTCCTGAATGCCGACACCCAAAAACCCTCGACTCACGGTTCCTGTTTTGACCACGCTGTCATAT
>CAYMQW010000036.1:0-11120 GCA_964392595.1 uncultured Nitrospiraceae bacterium | reverse complement strand
CTTTACAATACCAAGGGATGCCTATGTTTTTTTTATTTCATGAGGTTGCCCTGGCCTGCTATTGTAGACGGAAGCTCATTACGATACCATGCCGCATCATGACTCATGATGTTTTAATTATTGGAGGAGGGTCTGCAGGATATTCAGCCGCGCGAACTGCTCGCGACGAAGGGGCGAACGTTGGCATTATCGACCAGGGACCTCTGGGAGGTTTGTGTATTTTACGCGGATGTATGCCCACCAAGACTATCTTGCGCTCCTCTGACATCATATCGCTGATGAAGCGTGCTGAAGAATTCGGCCTACATCCAGTTTCAGCGAAAGCCAATCTCTCGGCGATTATTGATCGCAAGGCTCGACTCATTGGTGAGTTTGCCGATGACCGGATTCAGGCATTGAAAGATTCGCGCTTTACGCTTTACGAAGATCGAGCAAGGTTTCTTTCACCACAGGAAGTTCAAGTTGGGCCTCAAACCCTGAAGGCCAAGGCCATGATCATTTCCACCGGCTCTGTGGTGTCGCGCGTACCCATTCCTGGGCTTGAAAAAATTGGGTATATCACGAGTGATGAAGCCTTGGAATTACGTGACCTGCCTGAGTCCATGATCGTGTTAGGTGGCGGACCTGTCGCCATAGAACTCGCCCAATTCTACTCCCGCATTGGGACCAAGGTCACTCTCCTTCAACGAAGCGCCCATATTATGTCCAGCGGAGACGAAGACTTAGCGATTCCGGTAGAAACTCGATTCCGCGAAGAAGGCATGACCGTGTTCACCAAGACTCAACTTCACCAATTTACCCAGGATGGCACCCAGAAGGTTGCGCACTTTTCACACGAAGGAGAAGAAAAAACCATCGCTGCGGATGTCGTGCTCCAGGCTCTAGGCCGTCAACCAAATATCGACAATCTGAACCTTGACGCGGCGGGGGTTGAAACACAGAAGGGCAAAGTCGTGGTGAATGATACGATGTGCACCAATCAACCGCATATCTTTGCCGTTGGTGACGTGAACGGTATGCATGAGATTGTGCACATTGCGATTGAACAGGGAGAAATCGCCGGATGGAATGCCATGCACCCGAACGACTCACCACGCAAATATGACGATAGACTGAAAACGCAAGTCGTCTTTACCGACCCCCAAGTCGCCAGCGTGGGCCTAAGCGAAAAAGAATGCCGAAGAGAGCACATTGCTTACATGGTAGCGTCATATCCGTTTAACGACCATGGAAAATCCATGACCCTTGGTGAAACCCATGGTCAGGTCAAACTCCTAGCCGATCCTCTAACAGGCACAATCCTCGGCGCTCATATCGTCGGCCCCGAAGCCGCTGAGCTGATCCATGAACTCATCGCTGTCATGTATTTCAATGGCACAGTTCATGACCTGATACGTATGCCCCACTATCACCCCACCCTATCCGAAATCATCACCTATCCAGCAGAAGAATTGCTAGCACGAATTCCAAATCCTGCAAATCCCTCTTCATAAATCCAGCCCGCGATTTGGTGTAGTACCTTATGACTGAGGCTCATCCGCTTACCTCAAACGACGTAAGCTCCCTCCCTCCCCTCTACACCGTGTAAAACTTCCTGAACAACCGTCGGCTAATTTTACAGTGTGCGCAAAGTGGGTCACTTCTACGATGGACATGGGTGAAAGCCAGCTTTGTGTGACGTTTTGTGGAAATAGTGTCAGAAATTTTTACATTTTTCACACTACAGTTAATTTGATCCCAACACCATGAAAACGTTGAGAAAATAATACAACATACAGACAAACACCTTGGGAAAGGCCTCAAAACTGTCGGTTAATTTTACATTTTCTGAATCGTATCTTCCTTCATGTGTTCGGCATTCTTTTCTCTGCAATGCATGAAAATTGAAATGATTTCAAGTAGTTAAATGCCGTTACATTCTTCCGCGTCATTGTTGGCTCGGATCTTGCTCAATAATATTTGTTGGTGTGAATTGAAGCCTAAACCGTTTACGAAGGAGTAAAACTGATGAAAAAATCTACGAGCATTCTTTTATTCACCATCACAGCCATCACCTCAATATTCTTGGCCGTTTCCACAGCCCAAGCTATCTACCTTCCCCCTTCCGTTTCGGTGAATATCCTAAATGGGGTGAACGGTCTGGTTGACATTGGGGAATTCGAAAGAGATGTCCTTTTCGAAGAAGTGCCGGGAATAGATGGAATTGGAGCAGATGGAGGATATTTCGTCGATGTACAAAATGGTGTTTCGGTATTTGGGTTTGCCGTCTCGATAAATTCACATGTGTACCCTTACGCAAATCGGGACGGATGGAATGCCGCTTTTATTTCAGCGGAAGAATGGGACGCAGGACATGCAATCGGTCTCTTTGGCCCGTTACTCACTACGGACATTGGAGAGTTTTTACCACTCTTCGGTGAAGACGAATACGTAAACCTTTATTACAACGTCGAGGGCGATAATATTACCGATGACAGTGACACCGATCAACCGTTTCCTTTAAACCCTTTCGAGACGGAGTTCTTGTTTTCTGGAGGACATGTAGCATCCGACTTTGTAGCCTTTACTTCTACAGGAAACATTATTGATCAAAGCCTTGGACTCCAACCCATTCCCGAACCTTCCACTCTTTTCTTGTTTGGAACCGGAATTGTTGGCCTGATTGCCCATACCCTTCGTAAGAAGTCAAGGATCAAAGGCTGAAGGCTTATAGTGTAGGAACAAGAAAGGCAGGGTCAATTTTGACCTTGCCTTTTTTTTCAAAATAAAGGGGCTCCAGGTAGGGCACCCTAACTAAAGATGAGCAAAATTCCTAGCGACCAAGCTTGCTGGTGGCAATTGAAGATCTTTTTAACAATTAATATTTTTTAGGAGCATATCATCAGATATTTTTTTCCTGGCAAGTCATTCACTCTACATTCCTCAATACTTCTAGCGATTTTTTGTATGGGTTTTACTAGCCAGCGAACAAATATTCGATCCACCCTTTTTCTTTGATCCGTTTCCTTAACGCATCCACGGATAACCGATTGGGAAGTCTCAATGCTGTTGGACTTTTTTGGGATTTGAATAATAATTTGAGATTTGAGGTTGTGTCTATCGTGAGCACATCAAAATAACAACTGGCACATGACACCAAGGTGTCGATACTAAAATAATTTCAAAATCCCCTTGCCCCCCTTTTCCAAAGGGGGAATCCTTCGACCTAACTCCGGGCAGGCCTTATTCGGTTGCCCCTTACAAGCTACAGGAAATAACCCGTTTGAATCATTCGAATTTAGCATCTCAGATGTGTTTTGGATTTCGAGGTTCGGAGTTCGAGTGTAAGGCAGGTAAACCGTTCAACGTATTGTCGCGCGGATCCTTAGAATGATCTACGAGGTACCCTCTCTCATCCCACACCAAGAACAGGGCTTTGAGGACTTGTCCTGTTGAGTAGGAGATAACGGCATTTCTGATGGTGCAGGCGCTTCTCCCTGAATCAGACGGACCCACCGGGATGATCTATTATTGAGAAGTAACTTGGGTAACCACAGTAATAACCCGGCCAGCAGCAACCCCGACGCAATGATCGGCCACTGCAATGTTGGCACGCTGCCTCCCAAATAGGTTAACGCGAACGTCGGGGGAATCATTCCCAATAGTGTGGCAATCGCAAAGACTCTCAACGACATTCTCGTCAAGCCCGCGCCGTAACTGACGATATCAAATGAAAAGATCGGAAGGAGGCGCGCCACAAAGATCAATCCCATAAGATGATGATCGGAGCACTTCTCACAAAATGTCACCTTTGTTTTCAGAAGACGCCCCAGCACTTCCTTCCCCAAGGCGCGGGCAATGAGAAAACTCACAATCGCGCCAATCTCCGCACCGATCACCGCGTACACCATTCCCCAGAACGGTCCAAACACGATCCCCGCCGCGATGTCCAGCGGGAGACTCGGGATGGGACTGACCACCACAGCCAGCACCATCAGCCCCACAAACACCAAGGGCCCCATGGCACCCAAGGACTCAAGGGCACTAACAAGCCGATCAGGGTTGAGCAAATTTTCGATATCAAAAAATTGAAAGACCCCGTAGGCGCCAAACATCAGCAGCACTAACAGGCCTAATTTCACGATGTGAGAAAACTGCATTAATTTTTCCTTATATCGTAGCGCCGTAAAGCCAAAGTTCAATCGTCAATATAGTCGACATCGGCATAATGCGAAAGAGGTTGCACGAACTGCTACGCTTGAAGAAATCGAAGAGACCGTCTAGGCTTCGTCCACGGTCTCATGCCCAGTTTTTCTGCGAAAACCCCTGTAACGACCACACCGCTCGTAAGACTGAAGTGTTGAAGCAGCCAAGTTGTTTTATCTTCAACCACAGTGTTCCACAAACAGGGGTACTCAACCATGAAGACCAATACGATGGAGCCCACAATGGCCAACTCAACAACCGCTGAACCTTCCTCCACTCCATTAGGAAAAATAGTTATTCTGGCAATACTCGGATTGGGCATTGGAGCATTCCTCTATTTCGACCTTGGCCACTATTTTTCCCTTGAGGTCTTGAAAGCCAACCGCGACAGCTTACTGACCTATACCGCCGCGAACTTTGCCACTGCCGTTGCCCTCTTTATTGGAGTCTACATCGTTCAAACAGGATTCTCCTTACCTGGCGGCGCCATCATGACCCTGGCTGGTGGTTTTTTGTTCGGTAGTGTCCTGGGCACGATCTTTGTGAACATTGGTGCTACCATAGGCGCGACCCTAGCTTTTTTAGTGGCACGGTATGTATTACGGGACTGGGTCGAAGGGAAATTTGGGGATCGGATTGAACCCATTCAAGCGGGATTTTCCAAGAACGCCTTTAGCTATCTCATGACCCTCCGCCTTATTCCGGCCTTCCCATTTTTCCTGGTAAATCTCGTGTCGGGGTTAACCCGTCTAAACCTGGGAACCTACGTCATGGCTACCTCCCTCGGCATTATCCCTGGAAGCTTTGTATTCGCGTTTGCCGGCAAGCAACTTGGCTCTATTAACTCCTTGGGAGAGATTGCGTCACCACCCGTATTGATGGCCTTTACCCTCCTCGGATTGTTAGCACTTACGCCACTGGCCTATCGCAAATTCATGGAAAAGAAAAATGTGTAATTTTGACAACTATTTTCACCAAACCCACCACTCATGAACAGGGAAAAAATTGAATCACGGTATGGCCCCTGAGAAAAAACCACTGATGGCGACAGAAACACACAAAGAAGGACCAGTCGAAATCACGCCCATGGACGAGTTTAACCAGCAATTGATCAACAACGTCCATCCTCCGGCATGGGTGAATCCTGAACCCACAGGGCGATACAACCTGGTCATCATTGGAGCTGGCACCGCAGGGCTAGTGACTGCTGCGGTGGCCACCGCCCTAGGGGCTAAAGTCGCGCTTATTGAACGTCACTTAATGGGAGGCGATTGCCTCAACGTCGGATGTGTTCCCTCCAAAGGCGTCATTCGGGCATCTCGTGCTTGGGCAGAAGTGAAAAATGCGGCCGAATTTGGCTTTCACGTTCCTGATGGAATCAAGACGGACTTTGGCGCGGCGATGGCCCGAATGCGAAAATTGCGTGCCCGGATTAGTCATGTGGATTCCGCCCATCGGTTTAAAGACCTGGGTGTGGATATCTTCATCGGAGAAGGGCGATTTACTGGGCTAAGAACAGTAGAAGTCGCGGGCAAGACCCTCCAATTCGCCAAAGCCGTTATCTGTACCGGTGCCCGTGCTGCGGCGCCACCCATTTCCGGTTTGGAAGAGACCGGCTATCTCACCAATGAAACCATTTTCTCATTGACAGAACTCCCTCCACGTCTCGCGGTTATTGGAGCAGGCCCTATCGGCTGCGAGATGGCCCAGTCCTTTACTCGCTTTGGCAGCAACGTATGTTTGTTTGAGCGAACCGAGCATATCTTACCGCGTGAAGATACCGACGCCGCAGAGATCGTCCAACGTCAAATGGCCAAGGAAGGCCAGTACTTCGTGTTTAATTCACACATCACTCATGTGGAACCCCGCAGCCATGAGAAGGTCTTGCATTATGATCAAGAAGGCGAACACAAAGAACTTGTGGTCGATGAGATACTTGTTGGAATTGGACGAGCCCCAAATGTCGAAAGACTCGGACTGGAAACCGTTGGCGTCGAGTACGACAAACGATCCGGCGTGAAGGTCAACGCCAGACTCCAAACCACGAACCCCAAAATTTATGCGGCCGGCGATATCTGCTTCCCCTTCAAGTTTACCCACACCGCGGATGCCATGGCCCAAATCGTTATTCAAAACGCCCTATTCCCGCATCCGTTAGGGCTAGGGTATGCCAGCACGGATTCGCTCATTATTCCCTGGGCCACCTTTACCCAACCCGAGATTGCCCATGTTGGTATGTATGCATCGGAAGCCAAAGCCAAAAGCATCGAGGTTGACACCTTTACCTATAATCTCGATGAAGTCGATCGGGCGATTTTAGATGGGGAAGATGAAGGATTTGCTCGTGTTCATGTGAAGAAGGGGACGGATATAATTCTGGGCGCGACAATTGTCGCCGCCCATGCCGGCGATATGATTAGCGAATTCACCCTAGCGATGAAAGGCGGCTTGGGACTCAGTACGATCACCGGAACAATTCATCCGTATCCCACCCAGGCCGAAGTCATCAAAAAAGCAGCCAATGCCTGGCGGAAGACCACGTTCACCGAAGGCAAGAAAAAGTTTCTGAGTAAGCTATTTGCCCTCATGCGATAATAGACGAGATGACATTTAGAAAAGGAATAATCATGCCCTACCCACCTCGCCCCACATACAGATTGACCATAGTTCTTGGATGTCTGTTGGGACTCAGCTTCATCCCGTGGTCAGTAGGCGCGGGCACCAATTCCAGTTTAGAAGTTGGCACGTTTTCCACGGCCAGTCCCGGAGGACCATTTCCCAACGACTGGGAGCCGCTCACCTTCGACAACATTCCGGCACACACCAAGTATGAATTGGTGAAAGACAACGACACTGTTGTTGTCAAAGCTACAAGCAAGCAATCATCCTCTGGGCTGACCAGAAAGATGACGATTGATCCCAAAGAATTCCCAATTATTCAATGGCGATGGAAGGTCGATAACATTATTCAATCTGGAGACGTCACGAAAAAAGAAGGTGACGATTATCCAGCTCGTATCTACATCACCTTTGAATATGACAGCAGCAAAGTCGGATTCTTTGAGAAGGCTAAATTTGAAATCATTAAACTGGCCTATGGCCAGTATCCACCCATTGGGGCGATCAATTATATTTGGGAAAGTAACACCCCAATCGGCACGATCGTGCCAAACCCCTTTACCGATCACGTCCAAATGATCGTCACGCAAAGCGGCAGCCAACGGGTAGCCGAATGGGTCACCGAGGAACGCAATGTCTACGAAGACTACAAAGAAGCCTTTGGGGAAGAGCCACCCAATATTTCTGGCATTGCCATCATGACAGACACGGACAACACCAAGGAATCCGCAACCGCGTATTATGGTGACATCGTGTTCAAGAAAGTGTTCGCACAAGAATAACAATTGAAGAACCAAGGTTGCTCAAATTTGTAAGGTGTAACTGCTCAGCATGTAGGCTGAAGACGATCGCTCGTAAGGCCTGAAGTTTTGTATGATCACGCATGATTGCTCCCTAAAAGCCTTCAGTCTTTAGCCTTCAGCCTACATACCTGAGTAGTTGCGAAATATTTTTCCGAGAGGTGTAACATTTCAGCTTCACAACTGACTCTCCAGTAACATCGGATGAAAAGGGCAAAGTGTACCAGGCCTCATTTCCAGCCTGCACCCGGCACGGAGAGACATTTTAACCACAAGGAGGAGTTTTTTATGATTTCCACAAAATCTATTCTTGTCAGCACGGCACTTACGGGTCTTCTCATGGCTTCCAGCGCCTATGCTGGCGCCGGTCACGAGGGCGGCCACGGCGACAAAGCTGCCGGACAATGCCATGGCGTCAACGCCTGCAAGGGACATGGAGCATGTAAAGGCGTAGGACATTCTTGTGAAGGCAAAAACTCCTGCGAAGGTAAGGGTTGGCTGAAGATGAGTAAAGAAATGTGTGAGAAATTAAAAGATGGGAAATGGAACGCCATGCCTATGAAAAGCTAATAGAGCTTTTTCACTTTCAGATGGCCTTTCTCAAACAGCCCTCGCCCCTGAGGGGAGACCTGTCTGCGCGAAATCGCTTCGGTGAAGGCTGGGGGTAGGGTGAGGAGTTCCTCATCAGGACAATTAACATTCTACAGTAATCCAGTATAATCACACAATTTCGATCTACCAGGGAGGTTGCACAACAATGAATTCCAAAAAAAGTTTACTCACCAGCGCCGCCCTCACAGGGCTATTACTCGCTGCGGGATGCGCTCATCAAGGCGGAGGTGGCGGGTACGATGGATACGGGGGATACGGTTCTGGCGCCCAAGCAGCCCTTGGACAATGCCACGGCGTCAATGCCTGCAAGGGCAAGGGAGAATGTTCCACTGCGATACACGACTGCGCAGGCGAGAACTCCTGTGAAGGCAAGGGTTGGATAAAAATGTCAAAATCCATGTGCGGCGACATTAAAAACAGCGCCTGGAAACCCATGCCGGAAAACATGAAACACAAAGGCTAAGAACCCTTAGGACCCGCGAGAAAATAACTTGACCAATATCGCGCCAAGATTTGGGTTGGATGTGGACGGAACGATTGAGAAAAACTCGAGGCATAGTATAGCTATGGTGAGGGTGTTTCGATTGAGGCCCGTTCAAAGATGGCCCGAAGATTGGATGCGAGATTGGTCAAGTTATTTTCTCGCGGGTCCTTATTAACCCGGCAATTAAATATGTTACGCGAGAAGCCCATGGAATAAGGGTTTTAGAGCAAAAAATGCACGCTAAATTATTGCCGGTTTAATAGCTACGAAATCAGAAAAAAGGCTGTGCGTCGTATTGGTTGACGCACAGCCTTTTTCATCGAACAGGAACTTTCGCTACATATAATTCGGGATTCCTCCAGGCTTCCACTTGATATTACACCCAGCGCTGGGAAGTTGATCTTGGAGCACAGGTTGCCCCGCTAGCACAGCATCAATCGCTGCTCGTAAATCCTTTCCGGTCACAGGCCTGCCATTCCCTGGCCGGCTGTCATCAAATTGACCTCGATAGACTAACGTTTGGTCCTTGCCGAACAAAAAGAAATCCGGGGTACACGCCGCAGTAAAAGCTTTGGCTACCCCCTGGCTCTCGTCATAACAGTAGGGAAAGGTAAAACCTAGTCCTTGAGCCATGGCTTTAAGTTCATCCGGACGATCATCCGGATAGTTGTCCGCATCGTTGCTGCTGATCCCCACAAGGCCAAGACCGTTCTCAATATAATCATTTCCTAACCGGGCGAGCTCATTTTGCACGTGAACCACATAGGGGCAATGCCGACAAATGAACATCACCAGGATTCCCTGTTCCCCAGAAAACTTGGTTGACGAAAACTTGTTGCCCGATATCACGTCAGGTAACTCAAAAATGGGAAGCGGTGTTCCTAGCGGCAACATCGTCGAGTTCTTTAGGGACATATCAATAAGTCCTCTTGCTTGAAACCGAAAGGGAGACTCGGGCCTACGAAGAAAGAGGTTCCAATCCACCCTTCCCCGCCACGGTACTTGGAAGGACCAGGCGTGCCCCTCGGAAAAAGGCTATCCCTTTTTCCATGTGCGAAAACGATTGAGCAATTCCTCTCGTACTTCTGTCGGCATGGGCTCGGAAGGGAGTTTCCCAAGGGTGCGAATGGTGGTCTTCATTTGATTCAAATAGCTCCGACATCCCACACAAAACCCCAAATGGATTTGAAATCGAATTCGATCGGTAAAGGACAAACTTCCCTCCAGGTACTCAGTCATTAAATAAACGAGTTCCTGACAGGACACATTGCCGGCCATCAAGTGCATAACCTGGCCTTTAAGATCGTTCGTCATCAGTGCGGTACCTTTGTGTCGTTTTGTTTCTGTTCAATGGTCTTCCTTACTCGGCTTCTGGCGCGATGCAGGAGGACCCGTTGATTGGTCTCGGTGACATCTAAAATATTACAAACTTCTTTGGAATCAACTCCGTCAAGATCCCTCAAGGTAATCACCTGCCGTTGAATTGGCGGCAGGGCATCAATGGCTTGTTCAATGAGCATCCGGCTCTCTTTGGACAATAACAGCCTCTCTGGGGTCTTCTCATCCCACATGCGGGGCAAGGTGATCCAATGGCCCGCTAATGCACCCGAGGACTGAAATCGCTCAGGCTCTCTCCAGCCTTCATCATCACCATCACTGTGCCCATCTCCGGTATCCAGGGATTCATAACGACTTTCCCGCTTCCCACGAGTTTTGGCTCGATTCGTCAGAATCCGAAACATCCAGGTCTTGAGTGACGACCGCCCTTCAAACCGAGGGAGACTCTCCAAGACTCCCATCCACGTTTCTTGGACCACCTCTTCGGCCACCGCACGTGAGGGAACATAGGCCATCGCCAACCGTAAGAGTGAGCCATAATAGGTATCGATGAGAAACCCAAAGGCGGCTTCATCTCCCCGCCGTAAGGCCTCCACCAATACCAGTTCATCGCTCCATTTTGATTCAGGCGAAGCGGTCGGCTGCTGTTGTTCCTCCTCATCCATGACCACCTCGTGAGAACGTTGATTCACGGGAAGGAACGGCGAGAACCCCTCCCCATCAAGCCTTTTAGTCACGCGAACCCTTTAATAAACTTCCCCTGGTTGGGTGCTGAGACACCTGTCTGGCAGGGCGCGAGGACTGCGCATACTCCCCGGACGAGCAACGCCGCCAGACTGGTTGGGTCAACGCCCAAACAGGGAAAGTTATTCTTGTGCGAGCCCTTAGCCGGTGCATTATGGCCATGGGAGGAGTTTGGATCAAGTTCAAGACGAGTCGACTATTTGGTCAGACCAATGGTGATTCGGGGCAAAGAAAGAAAGGGTAGACAACGGTGAAGGGACACAAGCAACCTGGGGAATATATCAACCTAGACATTATGTATTGACCTCCCAATCTTCAGGCACGTGGGGTAAGCTCCG
>CAYMQW010000035.1:0-11136 GCA_964392595.1 uncultured Nitrospiraceae bacterium | reverse complement strand
CCTCTTCTCCAGCGAGCCTTTCAGGAAATTACTCGCCCCAATTTACCCACTCGTTCAGGAGAAGACCCTTTAAAAATGTGCTCGATCCTTAGCCAACTTGCATCAGGCAACAGTTGGCCATATGCCACCAGGCAACTATCGACCAGTTAGATTTTCCTTTGCTTGGGGGATCGGGAAGGCTCGGGACAGAAAAAATTCAAAAAAAAGGATCGAGGGAGGTCAAGTGAGGGGAATCCAAGCCTACAGGGATCAGTTTCTTTCTCAAGGGACTTGTTCAAAACCTGTCTTGAGCTTTTCGATTAAGCTCAGGACACATACTTTTTAAAAATTCACCTGCTGTAAAGAGAGGGCACAGAGAGTCCGATGATAATTTAAGAACCTCAATCGCTTACTGGGTTACTCTGAAACGAAAGCTAATATCATGAAACGAAGGCTGCTTTGTAGTATGTGGTGTGTAGTGATGTGGATCAGTGGACCAGCGCTCGTCCAAGCCCTATCCATTACCGTATATACAGATCGAGCCAGTTGGGAAGCCGCTACGACTGGCACAATTCTTGAGGAATCATTTGGCGATGCCACACTCAATGCGGGCATCAGCGTCCAAACTGATAAGGGATATCTCAATATGAGCACTGGTCTCTGGTGGGACCGAATGAGTACCGGCCATGATTGGACCACCACATTCAGCTTTTCCCCTGCAATCAATGCCTTCGGTGGAGAGTGGGATTTGGAAGATCCCGGAGGACCAGGCCAAGGAATTTTGGTGACGTTGCCGTATTCTACTGGCTCAACGGTACTGAGTATTGATAGAAATACCGGTGGGACCTTTTGGGGGTTTGTTTCAGATACATCTTTTTCCAGTGTGACTTTGGAAGGGTGGACTCAGTCTGGGTGGGCTGAAACATATGAATTGGATAATCTTGTGTATAGCGTTCCAAATGGTTCGGAAGGAGCCGTTCCTGAACCCCAGACCATTGTACTATTTGGCACTGGGTTGGCCGGAATGTTGGGATGGCGGATCTGGAAAGGAAAGGCCGAACGCGAGAACTAAACGATATAAAGAATCCTCAAAAAAAGCCCTTGGACTGGTGAACGTCCAAGGGCTTTTTTTATTAGTGAAAATTCTGCGAGAATTTTCAAACCAGTCCGCCTTCGCCAAGGCTACGGCGGACAGCCTCCGCTTCAGGCTTCCTCGGCTTGCCAGCCGAAGCCTCGGCGGAGGCTGGTGGAGGTGGCGGGATTTGAACCCGCGTCCGAAGACATTCAGCACAATGGTCCTACGTGTGTAGTCAATGTTTTACAATTCGCGTTCGCCCACGCCCACTGACCGGCTTAGAGCGTCCGCTAGCCCAGAAAGGTCTCATCCGCAGCCGCTGGAGCACCAGCATTGGACCAGCCTGTTAAGGTAGCGCCTCTTCCATGCCCACAGACAAAGAATGGAGAGACGTCGCAGTCAATTAAGCTGCGAGAGCCAATGGTTCGTTGGCAATTATACGTTTCCCGAAGGTTTTACGAGACTCCGAGAGCTCGACACGCACCGTTGACCTCTTGTTCCCCGTCGAAGCCAGATCACCCCCCATTGCTTGTGGTATTCTTCTCTTTTTTCTATCCCCTACTATATCCTAACTTTCGGTCACGCGCCAGGACTGTTACTCCATAATCTTTGATCGGGGCAGAACAGACGTTCCTTAAACCTGTCCGCCGTGCTACAAAGAACTATTTGGGGTAGGGACCGTCATGAAAAGGAGGTCGATATGGCGTGGGTGTATTTATTGGTAGCTGGTGGTTTTGAGATTGTGTGGGCCACGGGGCTCAAATATACGGATGGGTTTTCGCGGCTGTGGCCCAGTGTGGGCACAGTGGCAGCGATGAGCGTCAGTATGGTGTGTTTAGCGTTAGCCTTGCGTGCCATACCAATTGGAACAGCTTATGCAATCTGGACCGGAATTGGGGCCGTGGGTGTGGCCATAATGGGCATGCTGTTGTTTAACGAACCGCGGGATACCATGCGATTGTTTTTTATTTTGGTGATTATTGCAGGCATAGTGGGCCTGAAGTTGTCTTCAACAACCTAGTGTTGTGTTGCACAATCTTTTCATTTTTCGTTCGTGGTGAGCCCTTATACAGACTCGGGACCAACCGATCCTGTACAAGGTTTTTTACAACACAAGACTAAGAATAAAGTCTGGGAGGTTAAATCGAGAATTGAAAAGCAGGTTGATTGCCAATGGCCTCGGCCAGGATGCCTTTTCGTTTGAGGACTTCAAGAATGTCGTGGGTCGTGGCCGTAAAGTCCTCGGGTCCGGTAAAGGACAGGTCAGCCTGGATGGAAGGTCCATCGGTATCTTTGCTCATGTACACGGTGAGGACAGTTGCAGGATGGACCAAGGTGCGAATACCTTTGATGACTTGATCGGCCGGAAGATGAAAAGAATTGGTGGTCGAAATCACCAACAATCCCGTATCGACAAGCAACCTGGCGACTTCGCCATATCGGCGAACAAATTCCAACGCTTCCTCTTCGGGTAAATCAGCGTCAAGTCCACGACGCAGGTTTTCCGCATCCAACATGTAGGCATGTCGCCCTTCGGCCACCAACACCGATTCGAGCTTTTTTGCCAAGAAGGTTTTACTGGTCGTGTCCGGTCCAACCAAGAGAACCAACGCCGCGCGATGGCCATAATGTTTGGACCGATCGGCCAAACTGACATCCCCTTGCACCCAAGCAAAATCACGTTGCCGTGCTTCAACCCGCAGCGTTTCTTCCCGATCTTCTACCATCTCGGTAATGATCCCGCCTCCGGCTACATCGTAGTCATCCACCAAGACAAAACGTCCCGTGCTTTCAAAATGATTGTACAGATCGAAAGCCAGAGGGGCTTTGGATTGGAGGGTGATATCAGCCACCTCATTTCTTTGAACCGAGATTTTGGTTTCTTGGTTATCCAACGAAAGATCAGTGGCATCCACGATGCGATGAATCGCCGCCACATGACATTCCACTTCCCGAGTACCCAACCGAACCAGATAGGGTTTGTTCATTTCCAGGGGACGTCGCCCGAGCCAAAAAAGGTTGGCGCGAAAAGACGTTGAGACCAAAGGCAGGGAATCCTCATGACTGATAACCTCTCCACGCTCGACAAAAATTTGCTCATCCAGGGTGACACCCACGGATTGACCGGCCTGGGCTTGCGTGGGTGGCGGTTCAATATTAAACGCTTCCACGCTCCGCACAACAGCGGTTTTGTTCGATGGTGAGCAGAGCAAACGATCGCCCACTTTGAGGCGTCCGGATGTGACTCGTCCCACTAAGATCCGACGGTCATCGAATTTGTAGACATCTTGGATCGGAAACCGCAGGGGTTGCTCTGCCTTTTCAGATTCCGAAGAAAACTTGGCCAGGGAATCCAGCACCGTCGGCCCGGTATACCATGACAGGTTCGGGCTAGGTTTGGCGATATTATCGCCGAGTTTGGCGCTGGCTGGGATCACGAACTGAGGCGTGACATTGAGTTGTGCCAGAAATTCTCGATATTCCTTTTCAATGCCATCAAACGTATCCTGCCTGTACCCAACAAGGTCCATCTTGTTCACCACGACGGTGACTTGTTTGACGCCCAACATCGACAGCAACAAACCATGTCGCTTGGATTGCTCCCTCACACCTGCGAGGGCATCAATGAGCAACAGGGCAGCTTCGGCGCGGGCAGCACCGGATATCATGTTTTTCAGAAATTCTTTATGCCCGGGTGCGTCAATAATAATGTATTGACGTCCGGCCCATTGGAAAAACGTGCGAGCGGTGTCAATGGTAATACCTTGTTGCTGTTCTTCTATAAAGGCGTCAAACAAAAAGGCATATTCGAATTCTTTGCCTTGCTGTTTGCAGATTGCTTGGATTTTTTCTATCTTGCCTTCCGCCAACGTGCCCGTGTCCGCATACAGCCGTCCAAGGAGCGTCGATTTTCCGTGGTCCACGTGTCCGACGATCACAATATTCATGCGATCCCGTATTTCGGTGGTATCTGGTTGGGTCTCTTGGGGGGCGCCTTGAGTTTCGGTCTTACATGTAGCCATCTTTTCGCAGTAACTCCATTCCTCGGCCTTCGTCTTGAGCGCGACCGGCTCGTTCAGCCACGTTGGTGGCACGCAGTTCTTCAATAATTTCATCCACGGTGGTGGCCGTCGATTGAATCGGCATGGTGCAAGGGGCACAGCCTAAACTTCGATACCGGGTGCCCTCACCTTTATCTAAATAGAGGTCCATGAAGGGAATGTTTTCGAGTTTGATGTATTCCCAAATATTAATTTCCGTCCAATCCAACAGCGGGTGAATTCGAATATGTGTGCCAGGAGGAAAGGACGTTTTGAATTGATCCCACAGCTCGGGAGGCTGATCTCGAAAATCCCAATCATTGTTTTTATCGCGTGGGGAGAAGTACCGTTCTTTGGCGCGAGTGCTTTCTTCATCAGCGCGGACACCTAAGATGATCCCCGTGTAACCCTTCTCCTCCAATAACATTTTGAGTCCATTGGTTTTGAGGGCGGTGCAGCATTCCACTCGGCCTTGCTCATGATTCATGCCGTCGGCTAAGGCTTGTGTGTTTTGCCCTATGACCAGATTGAGTCGCCATTCGCGTGCCAGTCGATCACGGTATTCAATCATGGCCGGAATTTTGTAACTGGTGTCGACGTGTAGGAGGGGAAAGGGCACATGGTCAAAAAACGCTTTACGTGCAAGCCAGAGTAAGACCGTGGAGTCCTTACCCATGGACCACAGCATGCCCAAGTTATCGAAGTGTTTGTAGGCTTCCCGAAGAATATACACACTTTGATCTTCGAGTTGGCGAATATGTCTCACGCGTGGACGACCTTTTTCTCAGGCATTGTGGTGGTTGGTGAGGATGATACAGTGGACAGTTCCTTAAGTTTTTTCGCGGCGCCCCCCGACTCAAGGGTTTGTTGGGCAAGGGGAACGCTGGCCGCTATGGATGGGGCTTGCCCTGCGGCATACAGTAGCAACGCAGCATTGTAGATGGACCAATCCCTCAGGGAGTCCGTGATTTCATTATTTAACACTTTGGCGATGATCAATGCTTCCTGCGTGGGAAGCGAAACGGAGGAGGAGGGTTGCGGAATCGCCATATTTTGAAATGATCCCAACGGCAACCGAACATCTTGTGGTTTCAAATGCACGGGGACGACTCGTTCATCTCGAAGCTCTCGCATAAGGGCCGGGGTGGAAATTGAAAGCTCAGGAAAACCCTCGACTCCCTGGAACACTACAAGGCGATGCCCGCCTAGCATGGAGACCGCTTCGGGAATTTTCTCTAAATACGGAGGATGGGCCACCCCAATGACTTGGGACTGTGCCCGTGTGGGATTTAACAGGCGCGCGACTTGATGGAAGAGATTTTGCGCACCAAGCTCCTCACGTAATTCAAGAAAGCGAACCAACGGCGGATGATAAAGTGACAAGTCTAGGTAAGCAAATCCGAAATCCTTGAGCACCAGGGTTAAATTTTTCCCCTGTAAATTATTCGGAATTCTTAGCTCGGCGAGTACCCGGGTAAGGTCGGAAGATGCTGAGGGGTTTTCGATGCTATGCAAGCAAATTTTTGCTCCTGCAGCAGCGGCGATAAAGGCGGCGGCGAGGCAGACATGAATCGTGTTGTGCTTTTCTCCATAGGCCGGAACATCCACCACGGTCGGGTCGCCTGGTATGCTAAGGGGAGCAACGTAGGATCGAGTCGCGGCGGTAAACGCGGCGAGCTCGGGAACGCCTTCCAATTTAATCCGCATGGCCATGAGAAAGGCCCCCACTTGATGACCGGTAACTTTCCCTTCCATCATCAACTGAATGGCCTCTTTCGACTCATCCCACGTCAGGTCTCGAACGCCCCGTTGGCCTTTTCCAATTTTTGTGATTAGGTGTTGCATCGTGTAGTCGCAGCTCTCACATCTCTATTGATTGAGTTGATGAAAAAATGTCGCGTGATGAATACGTGTCAGCTATTTGTGGAGGCCGCATTCGGTCTTTTCAGAATTTTGCCAGCGCCCGGATCGGGGACCCTCCCCCGGCTTGACCTGAGCAGTACAATGCGTGCATCCAATGCTGGGGTAGTTTTGATCGTGCAGGACGTTGTAGGACACATCATTCGCTTTGATGTACACCCAGACATCCTCGTTGGTCCATGCAGCCAGTGGATTGAATTTGACGAGTTCAAATTTCCCATCCCATTCCACAAGGCCAGCATTCGCACGAGTCTGAGCCTGATCGCGGCGAATACCCGTCACCCATGCTGTATAATTTTTCAACACGCGTGTGAGGGGTTCTATTTTCCTCATTTTGCAGCATTGGTCCGGTTGTCGAAGCCATAACCGATCACCGAATTTTTCGGCTTGCTGCTCCGGAGTGAATTCAGGCTTCATTTCGATCAGTTGCTCCGGGGCCAGATTATACTTGGCAACGATGCGTTCCCGGACATCGTGCGTTTCCTTAAACAGAAAATCCGTATCGAGGTAAAAGAGAGAGGCTTTGGGATTAATCTGATACATCATGTCCCATAACACCACATCTTCCGGACCAAAGCTACAAGCCAACACGATGTTCGGAAAGTATTGCTCTAACGCATACCCGAGTACGTCCTGTGGCGACTTGCCTTCCAGTCGTTGGCGTAATTCTTGTAATTCGTCAATGGAGGGTTGGGTCCGTAAGGATTCACTCATCTCTCTTTCATTCCGTATTCTTACGCGAACTCTTAGGCGTCTACCTTTTCGACTAACACTTTAAAATGTTGTTGATCGGCTTCCAGGGGATTTTCCGCCAGCACTTTATGTCCGTCGTTTCGCAGGCTCATGGGCACATTCTTGATGGGCTCTCCGGCGTCGAGCCACACTTCCAGCCGTTCGCCATCATCCATCATTTCGAGTTTCAATTTGGTTTTGACATAATTCAGTGGGCACATGACCCCACGAAGATCTAACACCGTCACGTTTTCACCCGGTTCGCTCGGAACTGCAGCTTCTGATTCGGTGGGAGGTTGGGTTTCTTCAGAAACTTCGCCAAGTCCCAATTTCAGATCCTGCCCAATTTGCTCAGTCAGTTGGCGGCAAACATCCACGAATCCTTTCGCAAACGCCATTTTTTCTTGTGTAAAATCAGCGGAACTGTCCTTGGTACCCAGGTCACCAGCTTTGCTGGAAATATTTCGATACGCCTCGGGAATGAGCCCGGTTTTTCCGGTAACGAATTGATCAAATTCCGCCAAGGTGTCGGCATCAGTATTGGGATCAATACCTTCGGTCACCAGCAAGGCTTTGGCACCGGCTACCACCGCGCGATACGCTTTATTAATGGCCATGGCGAACTGATGTTTCTCGGCTAACAGTCGGGCTTGGTAGAGCTCTTGCTCGGCTTCCAAGATTCGATTGTCGATCATCTCGACCGCGCCTCCCGCACATTCGCCCGGCCCGAGATCTTCCACGGAAAATTCCTGATCCGCTTCCCAATCCATATAGTACGATGGGTCTTCCTCATAGGGAGGCAAAATGGAATACGGAATCAATGCTTCTTTCAACTTGGCCTTTCCGGTTCGCTTGATAAAGGCGAAGAGGCTTTCCCCTTCTTGTCGGTCACGCCGATACAGGTCAACGACATGCGACACGGCGGCTGGTACATTTTTGGCCGGAAGTTTCACTGTCATTTGTCCTATCTGCGCAGTGCCATTGATTTGCCCACCCAGGTGGAGTTCATACACCGGTGCAATGTGTTCACCAATGCGTTTCCCTACCCCATGTAATCCGATGGTGGCGATGTGATGTTGGGCACAGGAATTATGGCAGCCACTGATTTGAATCGTCGTGCCTTTTAAATCCTCAGGGACTTGGCCTGGAGGAAAAACATCGGCCAGGGCACGGGCAAGGCCTTTGGAAGACGTAATGCCCAATCCGCAAGTGTCGGTTCCCGGGCACGCAACAATATCTTCGGTCTTATTGGCGCCGGGTTGGCCCAATCCATGAGCTTCCAATTCTTGGTGAAACGTTTCTAATTGCCCTTCCGAAATCCATCGAATGATCAGATTTTGCCCGATGGTTGTCCGAATGTTGCCATTGGAAAATTTTTCAGCCAGGTCAGCGACAGTCAGCATTTGATCGGCGGTAATATCCCCCGAGGGGAGCCTGAGCACCGCCGCCGCAAATCCTTCTTGCCGCTGTTTCACCACATTCGTTCGCCGCCACATGGCAAAGGGTGTTTCCGAGGTCGTGCCTCTGCCGTTGCTGCCATTGCCATTCGCTCCGTTTTTCGTGGGCATGATGAGGGGCGCCGGGTCCAGGTGGTCGAGCAATTTAATAGGTTGGTGTGTTGGTGCTTTTCCAAACAGCGTTTCATACGCGTCTTCCCAGCGACTACGAAATTTCTCAAAGCCTAACTTGTCAATCACAAACTTCATCCGAGCTTTGCTACGGTTTTTCCTGTTGCCGAGGTTATCAAAGACTTTAATCACGGCTTCGATCGAGGGAATGAGGTCGTCCACCGGTACAAATTCACGAAGCAGATGTGCGATCCGCGGGGCAGAACCTAACCCGCCCCCAACCACCATCTTGAATCCAATGGTTCCGTCTTCGGCTTTTGCGGCCAACAGACCGACATCGTGGATGGGCGTCATGGCACAATCATGTCGGCACCCTGATAAGGCAATTTTAAATTTCCGTGGCAGAGTTTGCGTTAACGGATTTCGTAGCAAGTGATAGGCAATGGTCTTAGCGTAGGGCGTCACATCAAACACTTCACCTTGGCACACACCAGCCAAGTGGCAAGCTGTCACATTTCTCACAGTATTGGCACAAGCTTCCCTCGTCGTCACATCGACTTCGGCTAACTTTCGCATGATCGTGCCGACATCCCTTAGCGGAACGTAGTGGAGTTGAATGTCTTGGCGCGTCGTCACATGAGCCACGCCTGTCGCATAGATGTCCGTCAGTTCCGCCATTCGACGGAGTTGATTGGCGGTCATGCCGCCAAACGGGATTTTGATGCGAATCATTTGCACATCAGGCTGACGTTGGCCATAGATACCGTATTGCAGGCGAAACGGTTTAAAGAGATCCATGGGTGTTTCACCAGATTGCAAACGCGCGACTTCATCTTCAAACGTCTCAATCTCTTCTTGAATATCCTGAGGAATGGGAATGGTCTGTATCTCGGGAAACGTGGATAGCCGACCCGTGTTCATGATGCGCCTCCGGAAAGAGTCTGTAATAAAATCAACGTGCTCACAATAAATTGTTAAATTTGACCTGAATGGTCAGTTATGTCCAAGACACAATTGTTCATTCACTTAAATGTGGTACATGGGAACCTGTTCTTGTTCCAACTGCGTATATTGCTTGGTCAGGGTTTCTAAGGTGACCGAATTCAATACGTCCAGCTCCGCTTGGCGAACGCGGGCCCATATTGTAGATAATAAGGCCTCATGATGTATAGGACGTTTTGCCTGACCATTGGTAGGCATTTGTCGTACATCTGTTTCCATTGAGCCATTCATGGCTTCAACGATATCGGCCAATGAAAGACCAGAAGGAGCCGTTTTCAAAAAATACCCGCCTTGAGCTCCCCGCACACTATCAACGACCACGCCTTGCCTTAAGGTCTGTAAGACCTGTTCAATAAAACGAATGGGGATCGATTGCCTTTGAGCAATCACCTTGGCCTGAACCGGGGCCGTGCCATACCGCAACGCCAGCTCCAACGCCACCAAAATTCCATACGTGAGTTTTAATGGTACCCTAATCATTTCAATTAACATAAAACCGATCGGAATTAAGTTAATTTATATCATGATAAGTCGTTCTGTCAATATGTACTTTAATTTTCCGTTATTTTTCAACATGATAAATTGAAAATCCAAGGTTTGCCAATTTTGAAATTATGGAAGGGGATGCCCGTTGTAGGTCAACGGATGAAGTAAAAAACTCTCGGCGCATGGGGTAACCTTTGCGAAGTTGGTCAAACCCTGCGGAGCGCTCTGAAGAAGGCCGGGTTAATAAGGACCGAATTCGGGCATCGTCACCTTGAAGATCATAGTGCCTGGTGGTTAATTGAAGGACAAGGGCATATAGATCCTCGTCACGGACCTCAATCGTATCCCCTGTGGTAGGGAGCCGAGAGAAATCGGATGGAGCCTGCCAGGTAGGAGCAACACGGAAATAGCGACAAACGGCTTGGTAGATCATGATGGTGCCGTTGATTTTTCCGTCGAAGGAATAGCCCGCGATGTGGGGTGTGGCTATGGTCACACGATTGACCAGTTCCCAATTGATGGATGGCTCGTCTTCCCACACATCCAGAACCGTGCCTTTAAGTTGATCATGTTCAATAGCCTTGAGAAGGGCCAGATTGTCCACGACTTCTCCACGCGAAGTATTGATCAACACAGAAGAGGGCGACATGCGAGCCAGTTGTTTCTCCCCGATCAAATGGATGGTCGTATCCATTCCCTCTGTAATAAGGGGGACATGGAGAGTGACAAAATCCGCTTGCAATATCTGGTCCAACGATTGGTAGCAGGTTTCACCAGTTTCTCGTGCAAGGGGTGGGTCATTAAGGATGACCGTCATACCTAAGGCCTGAGCCTTCTTCGCTACAAGACGTCCAATTCGACCGACACCAACAATTCCTAATAATTTTTCCTCCAACGAAACCTTGAACCGAGAGGCCACAGTTATCAAGGCGGTCAGCACATACTCTGCGACTGAATTGGCATTGCTTCCGGCGGCATCGGCAAAACCAATGTTTCGTTGAGTCAGGTAGGCCTGATCAATATGATCAATCCCACTCGTGGCGGTACCCACAAACCGGATATCAGTCCCGGCGAGCAATTCTGTATTGACGGGAGTGACCGATCGAACGATGAGGGCGGTCGCATCGCGGAGGGATTCCGAGTTAATCTGACGTCCAGGCAGTACGGTGACATCTCCAAGATGGGAAAACGCTTCTTCCCCAAAGGGAATATTTTCATCAATCACAATTTTCATTCTTGACCAATATTTTTTTTAGATTAAGGTCCTTGGAATCGACACTTGGTATATCATACTATTTCAAAGGTTTTCGCCTGAAAAAGAAAAAGGCCTTGC
>CAYMQW010000034.1:0-11160 GCA_964392595.1 uncultured Nitrospiraceae bacterium | reverse complement strand
GCGCCCATTCCGCCATCACCCTCCATGTGCTCCAGCATCCACGCCTCAGCCGTTTTCACCGCCTTCTTGCGTAAGAAAGCAATGGGATACCGTTCATAAATTTTGAGAATTCCATCGATCCAGACAAAGAAGTTTCGCCAACTGATCAAGGCTCGATCTTTTTGAAACGGCGGTTCGGCTCGATACCGAACCTGTTCACGAGGAGTGAGATACAGCTCGTCAATACCTTCTTCAGGAGATACGTCACAGGACCGTCTACAAGCGAAAATGATCAACAGAGGGACAATGACCGCTCTGGACCAGTAGGACACGGCATAGATATTAAAATAGAACCACTTGGGAGCCAGAATAATTTCTGGCGGCATACTCGGGATACCTCGCCAATCATATTGTCCGAACAGCGCCAGCGTGATTTTGGTAAACACATTTGCCGACACCACTCCACCCTTTGCCAAAATGGCCTCTCGGGCCATCCGCATACACGGCTCTTCTGGCGACAGTCCAGCTAATTTCAGTGCAAAATAGGCTTTGACCGAAGCACTGATATCTAGGGGCCCACCGCTATAAATGGACCATCCCCCATTGTCCAATTGTGTATGTTGCAAATATCGAACGGCCTTGTCCTCCCGCTCGATATCAACAAGACCAAGATACCGGCGAAGCATGAGGTACTCCGATATCAAAGTCGAATCGGCTTCCAATTCTTCAACCCAAAATCCTTCAACAGGATCTTGTCGTCGTAGTAACCAGGTTTCACTACGTTGCAAGGCTTCTTCGAGGGACTCAGCATGACCTGCCGTAGAAGGGGTGGATCGACCTTGTGATATTTCACTGGCGGGTTCGGGATTCGGATTATCCGAAACGAGTTTGAGGGAGGGACTTTTGCGCTTCCGGGAACGAGGCCTCAAGCCTGCGGGAACCGAAGAAAAAAAGCTATCAGACAACCGTCCCAGAAGATTCTTAAAAAGATCCATATTTGAAACGTGTGTTAGCTGGTATTGAGAGAGGGGGTTGCCAAGAGCAACCACGAAATCAATTACATAGGACAGAGAGAGACGCCCGGCATGGTCCTACGCTTGTACGCTTGGGGCTTATAACAAAGCGGTAGGAAAAGTGTCAAGTAAAATAGGGTCATTTCAGGGCCATTTGCCAGCAAAAAAAACTCAAGGATATTCTCCCAAACAGTCTTTGCGTTATCTCTTTGTCTGCAGAAGCCCTGGGCTCTTTTGCTTTGGCAAAAACCGCCAACAGCCTCGGGGTCACGAAGAGACATCATTGATCACATTGACCAACGTTTTGCCTTCATCGATGGTCCAGACATCACAGGTAGTATCTCCATCAATGTTCCCAATAGCGACAGCCGTAAATCCAGACTGAGAAACCGTATCAAGCGTGGAGGCCGTACAGCCAGGAGGCAGGGAACCTAAGCTGGAATTGCCTATTTCGTAATAATACCGTTGCGACGACCCGGTCACGCCAAACCCAATGGCATTAAAGTCGTCAATATATTTGTTATATTCAGCAAAGTAGGCAATCTGACCGGTATGAATGGCAACTAAGTTACTCTTAGCTTCTGATTGTTTCGCTCTGGCTTGATATTTCATGAAATTGGGAATCGCAATGGCCGCCAACACGCCGATAATGGCCACCACGATCATCAGCTCTACCAAACTAAACCCTCGTTGATGGCGAGACATGTTGCTCATAGGACTCTCCCTTGGATCAAGGTACCGAATTTGACGAGGAATATCACAACCTGACAAGATATTCCTTTAAGATCGGCACCGTCTTACTCAACTTAACCGTTGAGCTTCACAAGTCAACGAACAATCAGCAAGAAAACAAGCCGACACTATTCGGCATAGTGCGTCACCTGTGGCTGTGGAGGTGACTCGCTGACAGCTTCAAGAGGCTCTCCGAAACCCGCATCTCTATAACGATCTTGTAGTTTCCCATTCGTCGGGTTCAATTCGATCGATCGGAACCAAGACTCCTTGGCTTTTTCACGATCATTCTGCAAGAGATAGATTTCTCCCATATGCTCAAAAATTACAGGGTCATCCTTGACCAACTCAGCTGCCCGTTGGATTTCGACAAGAGCATCCTGCACTCGACCCATTTTAAACAGAGCCCATCCCAAGCTATCAATATAATATCCATTGTTTGGTTTAAGCGCGACAGCTCGCTGAGTTAACGCCACGGCCTGTTCAATATTCACTCCGCGATCAGCGTAGCTATATCCGAGATAATTGAGCGCATCGCTATGGGCTGGTTTTAATTCAAGCACCGCTTCCATTTCCCGAACCACATCGGGAAAGCGTCCTAACTTGTCATAGGCAGCTCCAAGGTTAAACCGCAGATCCACATTTTTTGGATGGCGTTCCAGTCCCACCTCAAACGTTTCCATGGCCATCCTATGCTGTTTGGATTGAGTATACGTGAGTCCTAACAGAAGATGCGGTTCAGCGTTTCCCGGATTCAGCTCGATGGCTCGACGGAGATGCGGCACAGCCTCTTCAAACCGCTTGAGCCGATACAAAGCATAGCCAAGATGAATGCGGCTATCATAAAAGGCCGGATCCAAATCAATGTTCGTGTGATAAGCCTGAATAGCTTGGTCGATTTGATCAACCTGTTCATAAAGCAATCCCAAGTAATCCCGAACTTGTAACTTTGTGGGATGAGCCTCAACGATGTGTGTCATCTCTTCAATCGCTCGGGGGACATCCTTCATCTCCGCAAACACTAACGCCCGACGCACTTGAGCATTCAGATCGTCGGGGGCATTCTCGATCATAAATTCCAATTCTGTTAACGCCCGGGCAAACTCTTTTTCCCGAAGCAACAGCCGCACCAGATCTTGCCGAAACTTTTTGTGATGAGGATTCACATCCGACAGATACTCTTCCAACACGACCATGGCTTCCGCCACCTGACCATCCGACTCAAGTAATTGGAATAATTCCCGATGCGCTTGCTCAAAACGTGGCGCACGCAGGATGGTCTTTCGATAGTATTCTTTGGCTTCATCGCCCTTCCCTTGCGCCTGATAGACCTTTCCTAAATAGAAATATCCAATCGGTCCCTGAGGAGCTAGTTCAATACTTCGCGCGAACATATCCTCCGCATCAACAAACTGCTTCCCATGGAATAAGAAAATTCCTTTTTCCACATAGCTTTGCGGACGTTCAGGATTTCTTTCAATCGCATGATCGAACAGGGCCAGAGCACGATCGTGCTTGCCGGCACCAGCAAACATTTTAGCCATTTGCGTTAAGACCCTGGCATTACTGACCTGTCCAGCGTCTATTTGCTCTAATAAGTTTAGAGTTTTCTGGATGTTTCCGGATGTGAAGTAGAGACTCGCCATTTGAAACCGCAAGAACGCGGAATCCGGATCAAATTGCAGGCCAGCCCGGTAATGTTCGAGGGCCTTGGGAAATTCCTCAGCCAGCTCCGACAGATATCCTTGAAGGAAATGATAGTAGGCCAGCGGGGGGAGTGCCTGCTCGGAAAGAACAGCTTCAGGCATTGATTCAGTTTTGGTGTCGGGCACAGCCGCACAGGAAACCACGGCTAAGGGAATCACGAGCAGGGTGACAAGTAGACGTTCTTGCCAGCCCCTAGACGTTCGGTTGAGAGGCGCTGGAGAAATTACCCAATGGAACATGTCAGGATACCTCCAAGTGGATTCGGGGTTCCAGTAGGAACTGAGAGGAAATAACGTGGACATCTCCCATTCAATCTTCGGGCCATCTTTGAACGGACCTCAATCGAAAAATCCTCAACAGAGCTGTGCTATGTCTCCGGTTTTCCTCAATCGTTCCGTCTAAACCCGACCCAAATCTTGGCGCGATATTGTCCAAGTTACTTTCTCTGAGATCCTTAGCTGACTTCTCTCAAATCGAGATCTGTAAATTTGGCGTAGCGTTCTTGAAAAAATAGCTGACGGTCGCCGGTTGGTCCATTCCGATGTTTCCGCACGAGGATATCCGCAATGCCTTTTTCCTCTGTATCAGGATTATATACTTCATCGCGATAAATGAACATCACCACGTCCGCGTCCTGTTCAATAGCTCCAGATTCCCGCAAGTCAGAGAGAACCGGTCTTTTGTCTGTCCGATTTTCCACGGCCCGGCTCAACTGGGAGAGCGCGACTACGGGAATGTCCAACTCCTTCGCCAAGCCTTTCAGGGATCGACTAATATCGGAAATTTCTTGCTGACGAGATTCCGAATCACTGCGACCTTGCATCAATTGCAAATAATCGATAATCAACAGGTCAAGCCCCTGTTCCGCCATCAAACGCCGGGCTTTCCCTCGCATTTGCTGTACGGTTAAGGCTCCGGAATCATCGATGAAAATCTTGGCCCGCTCCAACCGATCAGCAGCAGTACACAGAGAGACCCAGTCTTTTTCCGTCAATTGCCCTGTCCGCAATGCATGAGAATCCAAATAGGCCTGGGAACTCAGCATGCGCAGGACTAACTGCGCCTTGGACATTTCCAGACTGAAAATCCCAATCGACTTTTCCGCACGAATAGCCGCATGCTCAGCTATACTCAGAGCCAAACTGGTTTTTCCCATGCTGGGGCGGCCTGCAATAATAATAAGGTCGGATGCCTGAAACCCTGCGGTAATATCGTCCAAGACACTGAAGCCCGTCGGCACACCTGTGATTTTTTCCTTCTTGTTATATAACCGATCGACAATCTCGATGCTTTCCTTAATGATTTGATTCACGGGAACGAAGGAACGGCCCAACCGCCCCTGTGCCAATTGAAAAATTTCCCGTTCGGCATATTCCAATAGATCGTCGGATTGCCCTACTTCCTCATAGCCTCTGGTCATCACTTCAGTGGCCGTTCGAATCAAGCCACGCAATAATGCCTTTTCTCGGATGATTTTACAGTGATATCGAATATTTGAGGCACTTGGGACGGCCTGAACCAACTCGGCCACATAGGCCCCACCCCCAACCTGCTCAAGCTGCCCTTTTGATTTCAGTTGCGCGGTAAGCGTGATTTGATCCACGACTTCATTCGACTCAGACAGGTCCATCATGGCCTGATAAATCATGCGATGGGCCCCTCGATAAAAGTCTTCTTCCGTGATCAGCTCAAAGGCTTTGCTCAATGAGGAATTGTCCAACATAATCGCACCGAGAACCGATTGCTCGGCATCGAGATTTTGCGGTGGAAGACGAAGGTCGGTCAGGTCAGACGGAGGCATGGTGTTCCTTCTTAATCAAATCTGGTAAATCCTCCAGCCGAAGGGTTCGTTGTGATTGTCCACCTACGCCCATACAAATAGCCACCACGTCCTGAGCTTTCATACGAGGTTGTCCTGCTAGTACGAGCCATCCGACTGAAGACTCATTGGCGCGTTTTCGAGCAATACGGTTCTGGGTAGAGGTGGCACCGACCAGTGTCTCCTGGAGAACGGTAATTCCTTGAGATCGGAGAAATTGGGCCGACTTAAAGGCGGATCCGTATCGACTGAGTGGCGACATGAGCAGAACCGATGATAGAGAATAAGGTGAGTTATTGTTGACCTGATCCAAGGCATGAAAAATACGATCAATATCCAAGGCAAAGCCCGTGGAAGGGAGTTCTCGGCCAAAACGCCCAATGAGATGATTATACCGCCCTCCGCCACCCAGTTCACATCCGACTTTCCCGGAAAACACATCAAAGACTAATCCATCATAGTAATCAAATCCACGAAATTCACCGAGATCTAGTAAAAGATGATCTTGAATCCCAGTGGCTTCGAGAAACCGATACACTTGGGTCAGCCGATTAATCGGTTTCAATAACCGCTGGTCTCGACCCGCAACCTTACGGCCCCATTCTAATACCTCTTCCCGCCCATAACGGCCAGGAGCCTCGAGAATAGCCCGAGCCAACGTCGACGGTACCCGTTCCGTTTTGAGAATCCGTTCTAAATTCGGCAAGTCTTTTCGGGCTGCCGAGATTTCCGCTTGCTTTTGTCCCTGAGTAGACATGCCGGATTTTGCAAGTAATGCCTGATAAAAACCGACATGGCCCAGTGAAATTTTAAAGTCCGGCACGCCAATCCTTTTCAAGGACTCCACAAGGAGTGTGAGGATTTCAGCATCCATCGAGGCCTCATCAACTCCAATGAGCTCGACACCAAGCTGAAACACCTCTCGCTCTCGTCCGGCATGTTCCGGCTCATAGCGAAACACGGTGGTCCGATAACACAACCGAAGGGGAAGCCCTTGGCCCGCCATGCCCATGGCCACAATCCTGGCAATTTGGGCTGTGACATCAGGCCGAAGCACGAGGATGCGTCCCGTGGTCCAATCGGCAAACTTGTAACATTTTGCAAGGGTTTCGGCTGGCAATCCCGCCGAGAGGACATCAAGATATTCAAATGTGGGAGGAATTATTTCGCGATATCCCCATCGGGAGAAGCCATCGAAGATTGTGGCTTCAAGATGGCGGACCCGTTGTGAGGCCTCGGGCAACAGGGTAGCCATGCCCATGGGAATGAGGGAACGGGCTGAGCCCTCCATGAGGAAGGATTGGCGTTCCACGGGTTGATGTTGACGACGGGCCATGGAACGCATCGTTTAGCTAAGGAGCCTGAGTCAGGTCAACCAGGCGCACGGAGAGAATATCTTGCTCTTGTTTTATCGTCTCAATGACTTGCGGAGACGGCGGATCATCCAGGCCAATGATGAGCAACGCATTCTCACCCTTTTTAGCTCGAGCACATTGCATGCGAGCAATGTTCACGTTTTGCTCTCCAAGAACACGACCCACCGTTCCAATGACCCCAGGACGATCGACATTGTAAATCATCAGCATATAGCCTTCGGGAATCACTTCCACGGGATAGGCATTACTCTCGACGATACGAGGATCTTTCTTATGATACAGCGTCCCAGCCAATGTGTGGGTGTGCTTCCCCGCCTCCACATGGATTCGAATAAGACTGGTATATTCTCCGGCATCACTGCCTTTAATCTCTTTGACTTCGATTCCGCGTTTTTTTGCAATAAAGGGCGCATTGACTGAATTCACGACACTTTCCAAAATTGGCGACAACAGTCCTTTGAGCACCGCCACGGTCAATGGAGCCAGAGATAAATTGGCCACCTCTCCACAATACTCAACTGTGACCCGTTCGATACCGCCATCGATAAGCTGCGACTGAAAAAGCCCCATGCGTTCGACAAGACCAAGATATGGTTGCAACTGAGGGAGAATTTCCGGTGGGACCGAAGGGACGTTCACAGCCCCACGAGCCACGCCTTTTTTGAAATAATCGACAAACTGTTCGGCAATCCCGACGGCTACGTTTTCCTGAGCCTCTTCCGTCGACGCGCCAATATGCGGAGTACAAATAAAATTATCCAACGTGAGCAGCGGGTGATCGGGCTTCACCGGCTCATCTTCAAACACATCAAACGCGGCGGAGGCCACTTTCTTACTTTTCAACCCCTCATAGATATCCTGCTCATTCACGATCCCGCCTCGTGCACAATTGACGATCATCACCCCGTCCTTCATCTGTTGAATCGCGGCAGTGTTTATGATCGACCGAGTGTCATTCGTCAACGGAGTATGGACAGAAATAATATCAGAACGGCGAAAGAGTTCGGGTAACTCCACGGCTTCAATTCCCAGCTCTTTTGCTCGCTCGGGAGCCAGAAACGGATCATACCCAATAACGTTCATGGATAATCCCTGTGCCAGTTTGGTCACCACAGTGCCTATCTGCCCAAGGCCAACAAGACCCAGTGTCTTATTGCACAATTCCGCTCCCATGAATTTACTTTTTTCCCATTTACCCGCCTTGGTCGAGGCCGTGGCTTGAGGAATTCTTCTGCTCATCGCCACCATCATCGCAATCGTGTGCTCAGCCGTCGTAATGGTATTGCCGCCTGGCGTATTCATGACAACAATGCCACGACGAGTCGCCGCCTCTTTATCGACGTTATCCAAACCGGTTCCGGCCCGACCAATAATTTTGAGCTGGACACCGGCCTCAATCACATCAGCCGTTACCTTGGTAGCTGAACGAACGATGATCCCGTCATAGGCTTTGATTTCTTGGAGCAATTCTTCTTTGCTCAACTTGGTTTTCACATCGGCCGTGAACCCGGCTTGTTGCAGGACTTCCACACCTCGTGGCGACAAGCTATCACTGATCAAAATTTTCATTGCTATTCCCTACGCTTTCCGTTTTTCAAAATCCGCCATATAGTCGATGAGCGCATCCACGCCAGCTTCCGGCATGGCGTTATAAATGCTGGCACGCATACCGCCCACTGAACGATGCCCCTTGAGTGTCGTCAACCCTGTTTCCTCGGCACCGGATAGAAACTCTTTATCCAACTCGGCATTGGCCAACACAAACGTCACATTCATCCAGGATCGGGAAGATTTCTCAACAGGATTACTATAGAAGCTGGAACTGTCAATGGCCGCATACAGCTTTTTGGCCTTACGCTCGTTGGTCGCACCCATAGCCGAAAGGCCACCCTGCGCTTTCATCCACTTAAAGACCAAACCCGCCAGGTAGATCCCATAGGTCGGCGGCGTATTCAGCATCGAATCGGCTTTCGCTTGTTGCGCATAATCAAACACACTAGGCGTGATCGGCAAAACATCGCCCATAAGATCATCCCTTACGATAACTAAGGTCACCCCTGCCGGACCAATATTCTTTTGAGCGCCAGCATAAATCAGCCCGAATCGACTCACGTCAATCGGTCGAGAAAAAATCGTCGAGGAAAAATCCGCCACGAGTGGTACGTCACCGACATCCGGCATCCAGTGGAATTCTACTCCCTCAATCGTCTCGTTTGGCGTGTAGTGCACATAGGCCGCATCCTGATCTAACGACCAGCTTTGAAACGGCGGAATGGTGGTAAATTTACCGCCTTCCGAAGAAGCCGCCACATTCACCGAACAGTATTTCTTAGCCTCGCTAATGGCCTTCTTCCCCCAGGAACCCGTCCAGATGTAATCGGCTTTGGTTTTCCCACGTAACAGATTCATGGGAATTGTTGCGAACTGTGCCGAAGCGCCCCCCTGCAAAAACAGGACTTTATAATTACCCGGGACTCCCAATAGGTCACGAACATCTTTTTCAGCCTCGGCATGCACCGAAACAAATTCTTTTCCCCGGTGACTCATCTCCATAATAGAGGCACCCGCCCCATGCCAATCCGACAATTCCTCTTGGGCCTGCTTTAACACAGCTTCCGGTAACATCGCCGGCCCAGCACTAAAATTATATTTCCTCGCCATTAAAATAATTCTCCTGAATCAATAAGCCCTGAACATTCGTCAATCGCCCTGTTTCTTTCCCACTTCATTACCCTGAGTTCAACAGGTTTTTTATAAAAACCAAATCATGGCTCCTATGCAAAAACCCTGTTAAATCAAGAGTATCTTCCCCGTATTGAACCTAGAAAACTGGGGTATCAGAGGGTCGAGTTCACGAGAGAGTTTGGAAGGAACCTACGCTAGCACCCAGACCTCCTGAGGGTCAAGGACGAGGGGGCAAATACAAGGGCCATTTCATTCTTTTTATAAGCAAGTGGTTCCATGATGTTTTTTGTGCTCTCTTTTTCAGGGCAAGGCCATGCGGATGGCTCAATGGGGCTTGGCCCGGAGCCCTCTACACGCTTGCGCGATATTGGTGTGGCCTTTCAGGCGTAAGAGACTGATGGCCTAACGTCTCAAACAGGTCATGACCATTGGCCCATTGAGACTTCGGATCTGACTCCTGTCTTCATCACAGGTGACGTCCAACACATAATGCTGCGTATTCTCGACACTCCAATGTTTCCGGTTTTGCGCGAGGATTTTCTTCGGCGACGCCTTCTCTTTTGACTGACTCGTGACGCCGGATACGGTCTCGATCGTCGTGAGGCCCTGCTTGAGCTGCGTCACTTCCCTCTCAATGCAGAAGACTGGCTGGACATGAGGAAAGTTGACAAAGGCATTCAGGGAGTCGTCGCACCAGATTCTGCGGGTGGTGATCCGCCCATGGCCTTTATCGATTGTGGCATCATCACACTGGCGTGCTCGCAACGCCAAGGCCTCACTGTCGTGTTTCAAGGTGGGCTGGTTGCCCTTGAGACGGTGAAGACGCAGTCGGCCTCTCGGTCGGTCACCAGGTACTCGGCAATCGCTTTCTGGGTGAGGAGCGCATCCGCCGTGATCACCTTCCCCTTGATCTCCAATTCATCGAACACGGGACGCACACAGGGGATCTCATTGGTCTTGGTGTCGACTTTTTTGGGGTGAGGTGGCGCCCCTCTTGATGAGGGACGGCGCTGAGAACATGGGTCTGGTTGCTCGGGACCTTCGACGTCCCTCATGGTCTTCCCATCAAGGGCCATGCCCTGATCCTCCCCACCGAAAGTGTCCAGCCACCGACCGAGCAGGGTATCGACTTCACCGGGGTCGACGGCCGTGATAAACCGGTAGAGCGTGCTGCGGCTCGGGACCAGGTAGCGGCCCCCTCGCTTGGTGCATCCCAGCCGCTTGCGCATCGACTGAGATAACTGCTGGGCCCAGTCCGAGATCGCTTCATAGCCGCAGGCGCCGCACACGGTGGCACAGAACATGATTGCGGTGAGGGCGCGTCGGGTGTGCCGTTGCCCCTTGCATATTGCGTGGATCGGTTAGCTGCACCACATAGATAAACAGGGAGTCCGTCTGTTTGGCATTCAATCGCATCTGCGGGACCTCTCCTTTCTGGTAGAACTGAGCTAACATCGGACGAGCCAGGATCGCCCGGGCTTGCGGATGCAGACTCCTGACCAGAATTCGTTGGGGGTGGGCATGCGGCACAGACCGCGTATTGGACTTGCGAAACCCTCGGGTCAGCCCGAGCTCCTGCCAGCCGGCAGCTCGATAGCAGGTGCCGTGAAAGCGAGCAGGATCGACGAAGGTTTCTAAGAGGAGCAAGGGGTAGCCATGACCCCGTTGCCAATCGGCCGCGATCCGTTTCGTGCAGAGCGCCAGGACTTTCGAGGCGAGGTTCGGGGACGCACAGCCCGGCAGGATGAGAAACCGGGTGTTGTTGGCCAGTCAATGGAGGCGTGGCCAGTGAAAACAAGGAGGCCAGCGGATCCAGTGGTCGCGCGGTTTCGATGTGAGGGCGGCGGCC
>CAYMQW010000033.1:0-11229 GCA_964392595.1 uncultured Nitrospiraceae bacterium | reverse complement strand
CCAAAGCGTTAACAGATTGTGCGTGGCACAGAGCAGCTTCCACTCACTGGCACACACTGGCTCGCCCCGCCGCATGAACCGATCACAGCCTCGGACTGTTTTGATTCGCCCAAACACGGGTTCGACCGTTTGCTCGCGCAGTTTATACAAGCGGCGCCCGCGCTTGGTGAGCAGGGCCCGCTCCATTCGCTCCCGGGGCGTCAGCTTTGTGGGGCTGCGTCCGCAGGGTGGGGGCTGCTCGCGCTGGACCTTGCGTTGTTTCCAGTCCTTGTTGGTGGCGACCAGTCACTCAAGGCCATTCGGCACCACCGTCGTGAGGTTCGCGTCACTGCAATACCTCGCATCGGCCAACGCGATGCAAGGGGCTGGAGGTGGCCGATGGGGGGTACGTTCTCCCGGGCCTGCGCCACCATCGGATGCAGTTGGTGGATATCATTGGCCGGCTGAGTCAGCTCGGCGGCCACCACAATCTGCTCCGCCGTGACGAGGGCCTGCGCATTGTAGCCTTGGACAGAGCCCGTTTGCGTTTTCATGATGCGGCTGTCCGGGTCGGTCACATTCGCGGTGTCCATGGCGGCGTCTTCCGCGAGGGCCTTGGGGCCTTCGGTTTCCGGCCCCGCTGCTTGCGGCCTGTCTTGGCTTCTTCGGCCTACCGTGTCTCGAGCTTGCTCTGCTGTTGAGCCATGGCTTCCGCCGCCTCTTGTTCCAGGCGGGCCTGGCAGGCCTGCAAGCGAGCCCGCCGACTGGGTCGATCCCGCAAGCCCTCGGGCAATTCATCGCCCCGCCGCTCGCTCCCATACAAGCCATCTTCGGCGTCATCCACCGTCTGCGCCTCGCTCAACATCGCCTGTACGGTTTCATTGATCGACTCCGCCGTGCGATTCGCGGCGAGGGCGGCATCGGCTTTGAGCTTGGTCCCATCCAGAGTCACCACCCCCGCCTTGGCACACAGCCGCAGGACATCGGTAAACAACGCCGCGAAGGCTTGCTCGTGGGTCTGCCGAAAGCGCGCCAGCGTCGTATGATCAGGCCGCTGATTGGCCGCAATGATTCGAAAGGCAATATCCCGCTCGCACAACCGCTCAATGCGCCGACTCGAGCGTTCGCCCACACAATAGGCATACAAGAGCAGCGCCACCATCATGGTGGGCTCATACGCCGCTTGCCTCCAGCCATCGGCCCGATACGGGCGCTGAATGTCGCCCAGCTTCATCTGGGCGACGGCATCCAAGAGAACCCAGGCCAGGTCGCTCTCGGGCAGCCAGTCCTGCAGGGCCGGTGGCAGCAAATAGAGTTGGTCACGATCATACGGCAGAAAGTTGTAACCCATGGGAACCCTCCGGTCATTGGACAGGGAAGGAGCGTGTAGTTAGTTTTGCCTAAGCGTTAATAGGTTTGTGCAACAGGCTCTACAATTCTGTATTCGGAGACCGGACGAAGGCTACGGGAAGGAACTAAGACTTCTTAACCAGGTCTTCAGGTTTTTTGAGGATGGTATCGGCGCGGAATTTGGGGATGACGTATACCCATTCACTGACTTTTTTATTTAGAGCTTCAATTTCGGCTTTGACTTCGGCCTCTGGTTTTACTTTGGATTTTTCAGGTTTGGGAGTTTCTATTATCTCGCTATCGTCTTTATCCTGAGCATTTTCTCCTTCAACTGGTTTTTCGGATTCCAGATTTTCTTCGGGTTCGGCTTCCCAGATCAGATCAGCATTGAAGGCTGCTGATACTTTCACGTAATCCTTCTCGTCTTTGCGAAACAATTTCACTGTTCCTTCGAAACCATCAAAGGTCTCAAAAGTTGCCGTGACCACGAATGCATCCTCGAAAGAGATTTCGCTGCTTGGTTGAACATCATCTAGCGACAGGGATGTCACCGTTGAGACAATATTGTTGACGGCGAATTGCGATTGGATTTCTTTTCCCTCTGGAAGATTCGTGATTTGGAAATCCAGATCATCCGGGTTTTCTTTTTCCAATATTAATGTTGTGTTGTCAGGATGGGTGATGTTGACCCGCCGCACTCGCTTTGGCTCAACTTCCAAGAAATCCTTGTCCAACCACTCGCTGGGAATTTTCTCGACAGAGAGTTTCCCAATGGCCTGCCAGGTTTGTGGATCTCCAATTTTGCGGACATACACTTCTTCTTGACTGGGATTTCCCTTGGACGGACGTTGTTTGCCAATAATGACTTGGGCCAAGGTGGTTCCTTCGGAATCCTTGAGTGTCACACCTGTGGATATCGATCCTTCCGCTTCTACATTTTCCAAACCAAGTTTTTCATACAATTCAGGCTTCTTGGTTTTGGCTTCTAGAATTTTTAATTCTCCTAGGCCAATGAGCACGTCTCGAATTTTCCCCATGTTGGCAGGGTAGTGGTGTTTTTCTTTAACGTTCCACGATTCTCCATCTCGGATAATGGTCATCGTCCCGCTTTGGGCTTTCACAACAAGTTCTGACACCTCATTGATTTTGGACATCAAACCCGGGAAGACGGGTTGCCCTGTTTTGGCCGGTGCGGTTTCCTTTTGTTGGGACACCAGCACGGCGGCGCCTATGAGGACAACGGTAATGATTCCCATGGTAGTTAAAGTTTTGGTATTCATGTTTAGGATCGGTAGGAACGTATGTTGCTAAACTGGAACTACACTGCGTTGGGTTAACCCCTCACCCTGCCCTCTCCCATCAGGGACGAGGGTTCTGCGTACAAATTAGTCGACCTTAGTATTTCGGCGGCGGCGGCGCATTTTGTAAGCACTCATCACGACACCGCCTACGACAATCACCAGGGGCATAAAGCCGATATTTACAAACTTCACGATGCCTTCGAGACTTTCTATATTTTTCTGTAATTCATGTTGCACGCCCCGAAGCTCTTTTCTCGTCGCCACTAACTGTTGCCGAAACCCATCGAGGGCGGACCGTTGTTCGGGATTCAAAATCAGCGCGGTCTGTTCGCCCTTGGCTTTCTGTAAGTCTTGAATCTGCCGCTCAGTATCTTTTAAGCGCTGTTGCAACGCTTGTTCTTTTTGGCGGTACTGCATTTCGGCTTTTTGCTGAATGGCTCGGACCAACGTAAACGGTCGCGAGAAGCTGCCTCGACTTCTGACGGTTATCAGATCATGACTTCCTGTCAGATTGTCCAGGGCATTGATGACGAAACTGTTATTCCCAGACGTGGGAACGCCGATCCGCTGCCCAAGAAAATTTTGCACTTGCACCCAAAACCGATCTTGCAGCATGTCGGTATCCGCCACCACGATCACGTTAATGGGTTCGACCGATTCGGTGAGATGCGGTGTGTCTTCCGATTCTTGATTGTCTTCTATTGCCTCTTGGTCTGTGCTTTCAGGATCTTCTGATTTGGGTTTACCATCGGGAAACGCCGTTTTCACCTTCCCGGTTAAGCGGGCGGCTAAGGTAAGTTTATTTCCCTCTGGACGATAGCTCCGCAGCAGGCCTTCGATATCGGGCATAAACATCAGACGGGAAGTATCGATTTGCATGGCTCTGTCGTCGGTTTCCACCAATGGAGTGAACTCAATGTCACTGCCTTCTTTCTTTTGTAAAATTCCCGCCGAGGCCATGGTAAGACTCGAAAGCTGTGCGGTCACGACATCTTCAGGATTTAAATGCTGAGGGGTGAGATCAATCCAAATGGGGTAATCGGCCACAAACGTGCGTGACTGTTTTTGGAAGTTCACTTTTTTAGCCAACGGGAGATCGCCCACGACCTTTCCTGTGACCAATTCAATGCCCCAGGCATCAAACACTTTTCCTAAATCAGAGTTTCGTGGCCCTTGCATACCCATGGGATTCCTGGGATTGGAAGGAATACGATCCGCCTCGCTATAAGGATCTACAAACACCAAGGCTCGGCCACCACGTAAGACAAACTGATCAATGGCATACAAGGTGGCATCACTTAACTTCTTTGGATGGACCACCATCAAGACCCCAACATCCTCGGGAATATCGGTCACATCTTTTTCCAAGATCTTGACCTGCATGACCTCACGGATGGAATCCAAAATCATCCATGGGGGACTTCCACCTTGCCCCTGCATAAAGCCCATGGAAGGACTACCTTCAAGAGGTAGCGTGCTGAGAAGACCCACGACCTTTTGTGTAGGGTTGGCTAATTGATAGACCAGCTTGGTGAGATCGTATTCGATCAACTCTTCACGGTCGGGTTGGAAAAAGGGAATGAGTTCTTGGTCATCGGTTGAACTGGTTCCGACCAGGCCAAAATAAAATTGGACGTTTCCATTATTCAACGGAATCCCTTGCAGGCCATATCCCACGGCGCGATCTTCTTCCTCTGAAAAAGGCTCGGGGTCGATAATGTGGAGATTCAGGTTCCCGTCGGCAGCCTGCTCATATTCTTGCAACAGTTCCAGCACCCGGTTGGCGTAGTTATTGATTCCCGGCAATCCCGTGGCCAGTTTTTTAGACAGGTAGAACCGCAATGTGATCGGCTCATCGATGTTCTGTAAAATATTTCGCGTGCCCTCGGTCAGTGTATAGAGGTGTTGATCCGTCAGATCGAAGCGAGCCGATCGGAGCGTCACATTACTCAACACATTCACGGCGAAAAATAACACCACGGCTATGGCCAATCCGCTTCCTGTGAGGAGTTTGGCATTCATTCAGCTTTTTTCCATTCAAGGATTAACGCCGTCGCAAACAGCCAAAAGCCTATGAGAGAGAGGAAGTAGACAATATCTCGAATATCGATCACTCCGCGACTGATGTCATTAAAATGTGTGAGGAAACTGAATGAGCTTAGCAACTCTATGAAAAATTGAGGCGTCCATCCACTGAAGAAATCCAACACCATTGGGAAGCCGCTCAAGACAAAGCCCAACCCCACCAACACACTAATCACAAACGCGATAACCTGGTTTTTGGTGATGGCGGACACGCAGGATCCTATCGCCATAAACCCACCGGCCATGAGAAAGCTGCCAATGTATCCAGCCAGGATCACCCCGTTATCGGGCTCACCTAATATATTCACTGTCACCCACATGGGGAAGGTCAGTGCTAAGGCTATTCCGGTAAAGCACCAGGCCGCTAAGAATTTTCCTACCACGGCTTCCCACAAGGTCACCGGCAGAGTGAACAACAACTCAATCGTACCTTCACGACGTTCCTCAGCCCACAGACGCATGGCCAATGCCGGAATCAACACTAAATAAAGCCAGGGATGAAAATTGAAAAATGGCAGGAGGTCGGCCTGGCCTCGTGCGAAGAAGTTCCCCAAATAAAACGTGAAGGCGCCAGCCAACATTAAGAAGATGACAATAAACACCGCCGCAATGGGCGTGGCAAAATAGCCAGTCAGTTCTCGTTTAAAAATGACAGTGATTCTGCCCACCTATAGAGCCTCTTTGACGACTGTATTCATTGGTACACGAAAGGTTCATTCGCGATCACCCGTTCGTGGTGAGCTTGTCGAACCATTCACGGACGCTGATTAAATTCTCCACCCTTCGACAAGCTCAGGGCGAACGGATGCTAAGAATCGATTGCTATGTTAACGCCTGCGTTGGCATTGTGAGCGATCGAAACACATCATCCAATTGGCCACGGTCTACCGATAACTCGGCGACATCCCAGTTTTGATTCTTTACGCATTGATTGATGGCGTTCAGAATAGGTTGTCCACCCTCCGGAAACACACGATAGCCAGAGTCGGCTTTGCCATCCTGAAGTTCTTCGATAGCGTTCACGCCTGGTGTTCCTTGGAGTATTCCCGGCACATCACCAGGAATCTCCCCTCGAAAACGGAGGACCACGGCATTATGAAAACGAGATCGCGCTTCAAGGTCAGCCGGAGTCCCATCAGTAATAATCTTGCCCTTGGCGATAATCATGGCCCGAGTACATACTGCTTGCACTTCTTCTAATATATGCGTTGAAAGAATAATGGCCTTTTCTTGAGCCATCTCTTTTATCAACGCGCGAACCTCATGTTTTTGATTGGGATCGAGCCCATCAGTCGGTTCGTCCAAAATCAAGACAGGCGGGTCATGTAGGATCGCTTGAGCCAAACCCACGCGTCGCTTAAACCCTTTGGACAGCGTGTCAATGGGTTGTCCAATCACGCCTTCCAAATTCACCTTGTTGACTGTTTCTGAAATGCGTCGCTTGAGATCTTCTCCCCTAAAACCTCGCATCTCTCCGATAAACACAAGAAATGTCCAAGGAGTCATATCTCCGTATGCTGGAGCACCTTCAGGTAAATACCCAAGACTCTTTTTCGCATCAAGAGGTTGTTGCTGAATATCGAATCCATTGACCTTGACGGTTCCTTGGGTCGGAGTCAGAAACCCGGTGATCATTTTCATGGTCGTGGATTTCCCCGCACCATTTGGCCCAAGAAACCCAAGGACCTCGCCCTGGCTCACGGTAAACGACACCTGATCGACCGCCACAATGGAGCCAAACGTTTTCCGAAGTTGGTGTATTTCAACAATTGAACCCATATTGATCCCTACTCAATCCTTTAACTCTGAAACGAGGTGCCTATCCAACAAAAACATTCATGACACTTCCGTCAGATACAAAGGGGGAAGCCCATCGCGTGCGCCAGATGTATTCTGCTCTTTTTTGTCCATGGCACTTGATAGGGTTTTGCCAAATTCGCTTCCATCCCAAGAACCCCCATTGGGAGCATATAAGGCACGATCTAATTCCCAGACCGCAGCCTTTGCCTCAAGATCAGACAAACCCCGAGCGACCCCATTGAGTCCAAGTGGAGGATTGGCACTCCACTTTTGGGAAGCCCATTGTAAGAGGGTCTCTTTCGCCTGTCTGGGATTATTCGTCTGACATGCCTGGTAAAACGCATGTCGAGCCACTCGTAAATTATTTGCTTTTTCTGAATCTCGGCCCTGATGCCGTTCTTGGCGATTGACTCGACGGTGGTTATACCACCAACCAACCATTGTGCCAAACCAAAGGACCAAAAGAACACCAGCAATGGCTTGCCATGTTCCTACTGTTGAGGAAGAGGCTCCCTTTCCTATTTCTTCCGAAACTCCTTGATCATGTATTGAAGATCTTTCCTCAACCTGTTGCCCAGGCTCAACAACTGCCGAGGATCCCGAGTTCTGTTGTTCAGGAAGAACAGTAAAGGAACGAGATGGCAACACCGCTGTCCGTTTTTGCTTGGTGATCGAATTCCACCAGGGGATACGAACTTCTGGAAGATGAAGAGTTCCGGGGGCAGTTGGAACAAGAGCAATCTTTTGTTGACGGGTACCAATAGCCATGCCTTCGTTAACGGTCGTCTCGGTCTTGGGTTGATCAGGGTATGTTTTCAGATTCTTTTGATCAAGAATCGCCACCTCGGGTAATTGTGTCCCCGTAAGGCCTTTGGCCACCATGGTTATCGTCCGAGTGATGGGTTCGCCAACCTGAGCTTGGGCTTCGAAGTCCTCAGGGACCCAAGACTCTCGGAGCACAAATTCCTGGGCTGGCAACCAGGGAGCCCCCTTAGCTGATTGAGGAATGGGCTGAACCGAAAGTGTAATCCCCTTGCTTCTTGTTCGAACCGTCCGGAATGAGCCAAAGGGATTGGTTCCAAACAATCCAGGACGGTTCCCCCTCAAATCGTCAAAGAGTGATCGTCGCCGTTGTTGCTCCTGAACCTTTCCAGTGAAAGTCAATGGCGGAATAGTCACCTGCCCACTCTTTTGTGGGAACAAGGCATATTGCCGTTCAATGACGCCATAGCGTCGTCCACCAAGAACGGTTTCGTAGGAGCGATCTTCTCCCAATTTCTGCACCAGCACATCCGGAGCCTTTGGCTCATCTAAACTTCCCTCACGAAGCGGGACAGCATGATACAATTTCACGGTAGCGGTGACCTGACTTTGCACGTACGAATCTTTAGGCTCAACTTGAACGTCTAGAAACAGATCCCGAGATTGATCGGATTTCCCCGGTTGCCCTGCAGGAAGAACCTTCAACCTTAAGGGGAGACTCACATCAGATCCAACAGGAATCGGCGGAATAATGATCGACCCCACGCGCTTCGGTGCCAGGGTACTGACCCATTCGGTCGAGGATTCCATATTCCCATTGATAATGCTGGTGCGGCTGCTTTGCGCGGTACCCAAAACATCAAAGTCCTTGGCTAACACGGAAAGATCGGGGGCACCATCGGGGCTACCCCCGTTGAATTTTACGACTAATTTCACTGTCTCTTCTATGGTGATGGGATTTCGATCCACATACGTCGTCACGGTTTGAGCCCATGAAGAAGTGGGAAGCCCAAGGATCAACGCGATGAACGTCCATACGAGGGACCATGTGATTTTCACCATGATTGTCCCACCACTGGCTGAGTATTTCCGCGTCGTCGACGTTCAAGCAAAAACTTCCGACGAAGAAGACCGCCAGGATCATCAGGTATTCGCCGCAGCCATTGCTCGGTAGCTTGGCGTTCCTCTAGGTCTTCATCTTGATCATGTTCGGCTTGGGCTATTTGCGACCGGTCACTTCCCGGTTCATTTGCCTTCGAAGGAGAACGCTGTTCTTCCTGGACAATGTTTGTTGAATCCTCTTCCTGATCCTGATTTCCTGGAGAAACGTCACCTTCTTTTTCCGCGGGTTGATTCTTGTCTGAAGTTGAGGAGGCATCTTTTTGAGCAGATTCCCCTGACTGATCCTCTTGATTGGACTGCCCTTGCGATCCCTGCTGTTCTTGGGACTGGTCAGATTGATTCTCTGAACTTTGAGAAGATTGTTGATCGCCCTGCTGATTCTGTTGCTGCTCCAATAACTTCTTGATGAGGTCGGTATTGTATCGGGCATCTTCATGATCAGGATTGGTCTGGAGCGTTTGCTCATAAGACTTCAGGGCATCTTCATAATTCCCCAAACGTGCGAGCGCATTGCCTTGATTGTAAAGACTCTCGGGATTAGTCTGGTCATCAAACGCTTGGGCCGCTTGTTCATACTGACCGGATTGGTAATGCGCCACCCCTTGCCAATTTGGATCGTCAAATAATTCCGCGGCCTCTTTGGGCTTGCCCTGTTCCAGCATTCGAGTCGCCTGTTGATCGGGACGGTTCCACAGATCTTCCCACGTCCAAGCGTGAGCCGGCATGGGGGAAAGCAAGCCGATGCATAGGACGACCCCGACCCAACCCCGACGAAACGCAGGGATTCCCAACATCAGCACTGCGAGAATCAGCCACGGGCCTTCTTCTTTCCACAGATCAGTGTTCCGTTCGGTTTCCTGTGATTCTCCAAACGATGGATGATTAATTGACCCATTTAAAATCCTATCAAGATCACGATCATCGGATTGCAAGGTATCGAATGTGCCGCCACCAGAACGAGCGACGTGTTGCAAGGAAGATCGATCAAGTTTCGGGATCACAATGGCACCGGATTGATCCTTCAGGAAGCCCCCGGTGGAAATGGGAATGGGCGCGCCATCATGTGATCCAACTCCTAATACCGAAACCACTCGTCCTTTTTTGCGAAGGGATTCCGCAATCTGAACCACCGCTGCGCCCTCAGCCCCATCGGTGATAAGTAGAATGGCTCCTTCCGATATCGTGCTTTGCGTCAATAGGTCGTCGGCTCGTTCCAACGCTAGTTCTGGACGACTTCCTTGAACCGGCACCAGTTCAGTCAACAGAGCGGGCACCATGGATGCAATGGTCTTCGCATCGTTGGTCAGGGGAGAAACCACAAACGGGTTATACGCAAACACAATCAATCCCGTTTGCCCTTCGGTGCGACGTTTCAGAATATCTAACACCTTGTGCTTCGCCCGAGTCAGACGCGACGGGCGAACGTCCTGCGCGTCCATGGAGCGGGAAAGGTCTAATACAATTACAAGGGCCGACTCCGATCGAACAACAGGTTGGGGCAGTTTCGACCAGACTGGGCCAGCCAAGGCCAACAGCGCGATACTCCATCCTACGCCTAAGAGAACCCACGCGCTTTTCCCACCTGTCTGATCACTTCCAATCAACAGATGAGGCAATAAATGTGGATCACAGACTTGTTGCCAGGCACGTCCAGCTTGGGTGCTGCATATCAATCGCCACAGAATCCACCCCACGGGAATCAGGCCAAGCAACCACCAAGGCCGAAGGAAGTGAAACGCGTCGAGGTTCATCACATTGCCGCCTTTGACTGAATAGCCTCAGGTGCATTCTCGATTGTAGATGGTGAAGCCAAAGGGTTTCTGAGGCCGAGATAGCTGACTGACATGAACAAAGACAGGATCATCGCCACGCCCAAAGGCCACACAAACACATCCGTGATGGGTCGAAAATATTCAGTGTCCTTCACCACCGGTTCAAGTTGATCGAGCTGACGATAGACAATTTCTAACCCTTTCGTATCACGAGCGCGAAAGTATTCCCCGCCAGTGAGGTCCGCCACGGCCTTCAGCGTTGTTTCATCCAAATCACGGGCGGGATTAACCACGCGCGTACCAAACATGGTATCCATTTCCATGTAATCCGATCCCACCCCAATCGCATAAATGCGAATCCCTTCCTTGGCCGCGAATTTGGCGGCTTGCACGGGGTCCACTTCCCCGGCTGTGCTCGTTCCATCCGTCAGCAAAATCACAATGCGATGGTCTTGGGATTGGTGTTGAAAGCGCTTCACGGCTAAGCCAATCGCATCCCCAATAGCCGTTTCTTTTCCAGCCAACCCAATTTCGCTTTCCTTCAACATTTGCGTGACGGTTTTTCGATCAAACGTCAACGGGGTTTGGAGATAGGCTTTCGATCCGAATAAAATCAGACCTAAGCGATCGCCCGTTCGACGTTGAATAAACTCTCCGGCAACTTCTTTCACCACCTGCAAACGATTGGCCTTTTCCCCATTCAACGCAAAGTCCGGAATTTCCATGCTGCCAGAAAGATCCACGGCCAACATCACATCCCGACCACTCACCGGCAAGGCAATGGGATCACCCACCCATTGTGGTCTGGCGCCAGCGATGACGACACAAAGCCAAATGAACAGCGCCATCCAATACATTCCTGATTTCAATGGGGAACGTTGTGGGGAAATATGTCCGCCCTGAGCCTCCGTCACAGCCTGATAAAACGGAACTCGGAGCGCGGCCTCTGACGCAAGAGGGGTGGCGCGAGGAAGGACATACTTCGCCACGAATGGAATCACCACACAGAGGAACACCCATGGCCAGGCAAACTCAATCATGGATTGGGTCTCCGATTC
>CAYMQW010000032.1:0-11422 GCA_964392595.1 uncultured Nitrospiraceae bacterium | reverse complement strand
CTCAATCAAACCTGCAATTTCAAACCCGTGGTGCACTTATGGGTTGAATTCGCCACCTTTTAGTTTTGAATTCCCCCCGCTTTCCCTGCGGAACCTTCCTTAGAATATGTGTTATCCTCTGTTACTCCCCATTTTTTAAAGCTTACTGCAGCAAAATAAAAAAATGCCTGGCTCTGAACATAATTTCGCTACAATGTCCTAGTTTGAACTTCAAAAATTTGTTGGTTTCAATTTTCTAACCAACTACTCTTAGAGGTTCTATGTAGTGAAATGGCGTATAACAATTCGCTTCAATGGATGCAATGTCTGCGACGCTGAGCTTTGCGTAAGACGGACGCCACAGATCACTTCGCGCAATAGATAACCGCTAACTGACTATGTCTAGCTTGTGCATCAAACTGGTTCAGAGACTTGAGAAGCTTGGTGTCGAAGATCGCCCGTGGGGCAGGCTGACGGCTTCTCGTCGCCGTTCTACCATGGAAAGGAATTCGCGCACTTCTTTAACGGTAACGAGCTGGGTATCCGTCTAACCAAAGGCGGCATCAAGTGCGAGGGTTTGGCCCATCCCGGCGATTCTCAGGTTCACCCGAACCGATCCAAGAACTCTCAGTGGATCGAGATTCGATTTACGAGGGTGCACCACGTTGAAGAGGTCGTTCGTCTTGTAAATCTTGCCATCGAGCGCCTCTGACACAAGGCGCTGTCTAGCAAGCCGTTGCAGTGGATTGGCTGACAGGTCGGCTTTCCGGGGCGTGGTATATTGCGAATCATCATTGGAGTGGGATCGAAGGGTGGCAAGTTTTAACTTAATTCTTTAACTTCCTTCTGGCCTGCTCTATGACGTGGGAGCAATCGGTGCATGGAAAAGTTAAGATAGACCCTGGATACTGATACCGGTGTGGCCTTGGCTCGAAAGGTATCCACTCGCAACTTGACCGTGGAATTTGCGGGTTAATTTAAACATTGTTAGATATAGAATCCAGATGAGCTTTACTCTTGAAAAAATAGTTCCGTGGGGTCGTTCTTTTGAGGAATATGTATCAATGTTCTCCCTGTCGGATACAGACTTGGATACATGCATCCTTGGTTGTGGGGATGGACCTGCAAGTTTCAATGTTGAGTTGACGCATCGAGGTGGTCACGCAGTATCCGTTGATCCTATTTATCAGTTTTCTGCCATGGAAATTCAAGAACGAATCAATGCGACATATGACGTGATTCTGGAACAAACAAGAAAAAATCAAGATGAATTTGTCTGGCATCACATAAAAACGGTTGAAGAGCTTGGTTACGTAAGAATGGAAGCGATGGCTCAGTTCTTAGAGGATTACCCGAATGGAGGAGAACGATATGTCACTGGGAAATTGCCATCCTTACCATTTTCGGATCATGAATTTGATTTAGCTCTGTGTTCTCATTTCCTTTTTCTCTACAGCGAGCAACATTCTGTCGAATTTCATGTTCAGTCTATACAAGAGCTTTGCAGGGTTGCATCCGAAGTCAGAGTATTCCCGTTGCTTGAGCTTGGCGCAAAAAGATCCCGACATCTTGATTGTGTGATTAAACAATTGAATGAAAATGGGTATGAATGGGCAATTGAACAGGTGGATTATGAGTTTCAAAAGGGTGGCAATACAATGTTGTGTGTACAATCATCTCACAAGGCGTTGCACTCGGAAGGCAATGCCGTTGCGCTTCATTGCCGTGGATGAGTTTTGTCGTTTCAGGCAACTACTAATGAGGAGGCGAGTAATATGAGTCAAACGTCGTTGTACGAACGTCTTGGTGGTTATGATGGCATCACAGCCTTTGTCAATGATTTACTGCCTCGTTTACAAGCGGATTCTCAGTTGGGGCGCTTCTGGCAAAACCGAGGAGCTGATGGTGTCGAGAGGGAAAAACAGCTATTGATAGACTTTTTGTGTTCAAATGCTGGTGGCCCAATGTATTACACAGGCCGAGACATGAAGGTATCGCATAAGGGTATGAAAATCAGTGAGAGTGATTGGTCCATATTTTTCGGACATGCTGGGGCTACGATGCAAGCGTTACAAGTTCCACAGAAAGAATGCGATGATGTGGTGGCATTTGTCTCGAGCTTGAAAGGCGATATCGTCGAAGGGTAGGGAAACGAATGACAAGCTAAATCTAGCCGACCGTTCATGCGTCAGTTAAATTGAGGCGTTATCCTCTACGTAACGTCAGAGAATGAAATGAAACAAGTCGGAAAAGACTAGGATGATGTTTAAGAGGTTGAATCTAGAAAGGGTAATTGGGCGTAAAAAAGATGTGTAAAATATTGGTGTGCATGGTGAAATACAAAAAGTCGTGCTTACCTCGGTGGTGATAAAATGTTTTGGAATTTTACTAGGTGGCCCAAGAGCTTGCACGGACGTTTGTGATCCAACTGCGGTTTGTAGGTGTACTGTTTGAATAGGTGTATTTGTTGCCCAATTCCTCATTGTTTACGCCCATTTCCGTATTTCTTTTGTCGAAAAGGAAATAGTTTAATTGGAGGCTGTGATCACCGACGAAGTATTTGTCAAGTTGAAAAATTTACCAGACCTTGACTTGTGGATCTCCGAGCCTTATTAATTTAGATTATGGATATGAAACTATCACGGGCCTTAAGCCATGATGAGAAAAAAGCGGCGGAAGCGGCGTATCAAGGTAGGCCCTTTCATTCGTCTTGGTCCAAGTCGGCCCGAGCCGTGTATGACGGAGTGTTAAATGCGAGAGGCATACGCGTTGAGCCCGTTGAAACGGATGTTGATTCAATCGAGATCCCGGTGGGAACGGAGGGGCTTTTTGAAGAGGTGTTAACTCTTGGCGCATCATCGGAAGAATCTACGGTGATCCCAGCCTCAAGGGCACAGGAGCCTTTTCGTCACATTACTTCTCGCCAGGAAGCGATCGATGCTGGCCTGCTCATCGATGTCAGTAAGAAGGCCAAAGGTGTAGGATTTAATATGGCCGTTGGCATCACCAAGTCTTTGTGGAGTCGGAGTATCGCTGACTCATTGGAAGTTGGCACTCCCGAAGGCGAGACACGAATCCGAGATATGCTATTAGCCGTTCGCCTTCGCTTGGCAAGTTTGGATACACCCTCACCGTGGGTAGAAGTCCCAGTGTTATTGTCTTCTCAGCAAGGCGACCATGGGTTTAAAATATTTCCAATCTATGCCCTGTTCCACAAAGACCCTGTGGCAGAAGATTGTTTGACCCTGATCCATCCACAAGAACTGCCCTCGACTGGGCTTTCCTCTCATACCTCTGCCGAAGAAGAACCATCGTCTTCGGATATTGTCTAACTTCCTTTTGGTACAGCCGTATTTTTGAGTCTGCCCTCCGCTAGGGTTTTTTGCGTGGTTTTTCAGATTCCATTTTAACTTTCCCAGAACAGGTATCTCCTTCTTGCCTTCGTGCGGGAGCAAGAATGAATGTGATAAGGTACGCCTCATGCCGTATACCCCTGTCTTTTTAATCAACGCCTTGCTTGGCGCCCTCGCTGTGACTGTAGGCGTATGGTTTCTCCAAGGAGATCTTTCTTCATCGATTACCGTCGTTATGATTGTTGGATTGACGATTCTCTATGCCAAGGTGTGCCCCACTACCGGGCATATATGGATGTGGTCAACCATGCTTTTGGGGTTGGAAAGTTTGTCCTGGCCATTTCAAATGGTAGGAGAGCTGGAACAATTTGGCCCGGAACCTCCGCTCGAAGACATGCAACGTGTCTTTACCGCCGTCATGTTTGGGGTGTTTTCCGGTGTCTTTTGGTTAACGTTTGCCTATGGAATTTATCGCCGCATTCGACCCAAAGTCGAAGGTCCTTCATCGACTGAACCCCTATCCGTTAACCGAGCCAAAGCACAACGGAGAAGGAAACGGTAAAGCTGTCGCTAGTTGCTCGTCGCTAGTAAAAGAACACATCTTGAACCTCAAGCGTCGCGTAACTTTTTTTTCTTTCCCAGCGACGAGCAACCAGCAACAGTTCCCCTACAGCATGTCCATTGGATCGACATTGATGCCAAATTGCAATCCTTTGTAGAGCGTGTTTGCGGCTATTGTTGCATATGTGCGGCGAATGGCGGTCCTGGCCTGATCAACATCAACTGCTTTAAATAGAATGGTTTCACGATAAAACCGTCGATGCTTAAACGTATGCGAGGCGATCGGTCCTAAAATGGTTGTGTCTACACCCAGGTTGAAGTGTCGATTCGACGAATGCTGTGCGACCTGACTGGCCAAGGATTGGACCCATTGTCCCGCAGCCTCTTGAACCAACGCTGGTGTTTTCCCTAACACGGTCATCTGAATAAAGTGGATGAAGGGTGGATACCCAACGGCTTCACGGAAGGCCCGCTCGTGGTCATAAAAAAATGATGGTTGTTGTCGGACAATAGCTTGCATGACGTGATGAGATAGTAAGCGGGTTTGAATGACAACTTGGCCAAACTTGCCCCAGTCCGTTATGAGATTGATCGCCGATTGTAGGTGGTGATACAGCCGTTCAGCTGAACGGAAGTCCGGAAGATGAAGCCCTGAGTCAGCATAGGGGATACCGACAAATCGTACAGGCGATAGGGGTGTTCCATGGAACACCATTTCTGTGCCGACGAGTATTTGGATGGCTCCTTGGCAAAAATGTTCACGGATACTCCGGGCAGCAGATTCTGTTCGAACATTGTTACGGTCCAATCGTCCAACCGTAGCATCTGGAAATTCCCGACGTATTTCTTGTTCGAGCCGTTCCGTGCCAAAGCCGCTGGGTTCAAGGTGGGACCCAGAACAGGCTGGACACACCACCGGGACCGATTCAATCGTTCCACAATATGGACACCGCATTTGCGGCGGAGCCGTAAGGAGACCAAAGGGTATCTGGCAGCTCGCACATTGCGCAGCCGTTCCGCAATCTCGGCACACGATTGAGGAGGAGAATCCTTTTCGATTGTGGAAGATCACAATCCCACCACCAGCCGAGAGTGCTTGCTCGATTCCTTGTCGCATCTCATTGGACATTGTCGTGCCATAAGGAATGTGATGGTGATCCATGACTTGGATGGAGCGCTCTTCACTGGGGGCTTTGCAGGAAATTTCATGGTACGGCTTGGTGGCTATTGAGAAGTGATGAACCGTTTCCAATGATGGGTGAGTAGAGCGCAGGAGTATGGTGGCATGGCTGAGTCGTGCTCGTTCCATCGCCACGTCGCGCGCATGAAAATAGGGGCTTTGTTCATCTTTAAAGGAGAAGTCTTCTTCATGACTGAGACACATGAGTCCCAAGGAAGGAATGGGAACAAACACCGATGACCTGGTTCCGACGACCACTTGGTAGCGTCGTTGATTGATCGCCTGCCATTCTTTCATTCGAGCCGTGTCCGTTAATCCGCTATGGAAGATACCCACTGGGATTCCCAAGTCTGTACGCAAGACATGAGCCCAAGACGTAGCCTGGTTAATATCAGGAAAAATGATTAGGGCCGTTCGTTTTTCATGAAGGGTTTCTCGGATCATACGGACGAGAAGGGTGGTGAATTGCCGGTCCGTAGCATTCGAAAAATACTCTCCGAAAGATTTTCGGGTGAGGTGTTGTTGAAAGTCCTTCCACCAGGATGGTACGTCGGTTGATTGTTGTTCTCGGGTGGAAATATTTTTTCCGTGGGCAGGAAAAAATGTTTTTGCGTCCGGTTTTAGTTCTTCAAAGCCTGAGGCGATGGTGTAGGTGTGAATCTCTTCAATCAATTTCCGACGTTTGAGTTGAGTGACAGTTGTAGAAGCCGTCGCGACTAATTTTTTGAGTGAGGCAAGGGTCAACCCTTTTGCTCTCCGGTTTAATGCTTCCAATAGGGTTTTTGCAGAGTCGGACAACCGACTCCTTTCCATGGACTGCTGTCCTAAGAGCGTGATCTGGAGTCGCGATGCGGTTTTAAACGGAAGGCGAGGTGGCTGAATGAGTTGAAAGCACACACCCAATGGCGCGATGTAAAAGTCCGCCATCCATTCAGCCAGGGCAATCAATGTGTGATCAACATCAAATTCAGGTGATGCAGTAAGAGGCTCATCAAGTTCGCGGATTCGGTTTTCTGGCAAAGCGGGGTCGGGTGGGTGTCCTGACAGAGCCACCACAAAGCCTGGACGGGCAGTACGTCCAAACGGAGCTAAAACCCAATGGCCGACCTTTAGGGATTCGTGCCATGAAGCTGGAACCTGGTACGTGAAAGATTGCGATACGCGTTGAGGGAAAATAACTTCAGCAAAGAGCGGTGGCATAAGGATGAGCATTGTGCCAGAAGGGGGATAAGCTCACAATGTGCCAAGGAAAAGATGGCCCACCATCTATTCGAGTTCTGCGGGACACTGGCGGTCTTGTGGTAAGATGAGCTCAAAGAGAAAGGAGGGCTAGGGGGTTATATGAGTCCCAAGCAGGTTCCCCGAATGTATCAATGAAGCGTTCAACTGAAATCGCTAACCTGATTCATGAATCAAAAACAAGTGGCATCACTAGTCGTATCTTCAATGGCGAGCCTTTTGCTTGTCATTTGTCTACCCATTACTCCTGTGTTGGGTGAAGAGAACTCACCCTCTGCATCCATAGATGGGAAGAGTGAAACCCATCCAGAGGTCAACCGAGGCAAACACCTTCGGGATTACTCTCCTATTCCTCAAAAATCCGATGAATTCGATGATCGAGAGGTTCAAGCCTATTACGATTGGCGCAACGATTTATTCTTCCGTGAATTTGATATGAACGGGTCGGGCAACGTGGATTACATGACCGCCCGGCGAACCTACAAAGTGTGGCTCGATGAATTTGGAACGCCGGTGGTCGTGACGGTTGGGTCCCCTTTATTTTATTGGGTCGATCGCAATGGCAATGGGGAGTTTGAAACGTCCAAAGGCGAAATGTGGTCCAATCCTCATGAAGATGGCATTACCGGGGAAGAACGGATTTACGATACCAGTCATTTAGGAAACCAACCTTCTCGTATCCCGCAATGGTCCACCCCCACACCTTAGGATTTTTTCGTTTTTCTATCTATTGCGGAGTTTTGCCCCTAGGCAATGATGTTTCTTACCTATTGATAGCCTTTTGACAGGCTTCTGTGGGGGGGGGGTACTACGAATCCTGAAAACTTTCCATGGGTGGACAGGTACACACAAGATTCCGATCGCCATAGGCATTATCTATCCGCGAGACGGACGGCCAGAATTTGTAGTCGCGCAACCAAGGTACCGGAAATGCAGCCTGTTCCTGGGTATATGGATGGGTCCATTGGGAACTGCTCACCTCTTCGATGGTATGTGGGGCATTTTTCAAGGGATTATCATCTCGAGGGAGTCGGCCTTCTTCAATGGCTTCAATTTCCCTGCGAATTGTAAGCAGGGCGTCGCAATAGCGATCCAATTCCGCCCTGGATTCACTCTCGGTAGGTTCAACCATCATGGTTCCGGGAACCGGCCAAGAAATGGTTGGCGCATGAAAGCCAAAATCCATGAGGCGTTTAGCCACGTCTTCGACCTCGACGTCCGCTGATTTTTTAAATGGGCGCAGGTCGAGAATAAACTCATGCGCTGACAATCCTCCCTTGCCCCTGTACAGCACGGTATAGTCATTTTCCAGGCGCTTCGCCATATAGTTGGCGTTGAGAATGGCGACTTGTGTGGAATACGTGAGCCCATCTCCCCCCATTAGTGCGATGAATGCCCAAGAAATAGGAAGGATGCTGGGACTGCCATAGGGAGCTGCTGACACGGCACCAATGGCTTGATCTCCGCTGGGGTTGTGAATCGGGTGTCCTGGTAAGAATGGCGCCAAATGCTCGGCAACGGCAATAGGCCCCATACCCGGTCCGCCCCCGCCGTGAGGAATGCAGAATGTTTTATGCAAATTGAGATGACAGACATCGGCACCCATGTCCCCTGGGCGGCAGAGGCCGACCATGGCATTCATGTTTGCACCGTCCATATAGACTTGCCCGCCATGTTCATGAACGATGCGACATACATCACGTATCGTTTCCTCGAACACACCGTGTGTTGAAGGGTACGTTACCATCAGGGCCGCGAGATTTTTTTGATGTTGGCTGGCTTTCGCTTGTAGATCGGTGACATCAATGTTGCCCCGTTCGTCACAGGACACCGGGACCACTTTGAGCCCGGCAATCACTGCACTGGCCGGGTTGGTACCATGGGCTGACACAGGAATGAGACAGACATTCCGTTGACCCTCCCCTTGGTCCAATTGGTAAGCCTTGATACTCATCAAGCCGGCATACTCGCCTTGAGATCCCGCATTCGGCTGTAGCGAGACTGCAGCAAAGCCAGAGATTTCCGCCAGCCACGACTCGAGTTGTTGAAAGAGTTGATCATACCCGGTTGTCTGTTTTTGGGGAGCAAAGGGATGCATCCGGCTGAATTCCGGCCACGTGATGGGGATCATTTCAGTCGTGGCATTGAGCTTCATGGTGCACGACCCTAAAGGAATCATCGAATGCACCAAGGAAAGATCGCGTGATTGAAGCCGATGCATGTATCGTAACAGCTCGTGTTCCGAGTGGTAACGATTGAAGACTGCATGGGTCAGATACGGCGTGGTTCGAGCAAAAGGTGCGGGAATAGAGACAGCAGTTTTCTCAGCGAGTTCTTTGGCAGAAAACCAGAGCCTTCCATCTTTGGAGAAGGTTTTAAACAGAGCATCGACCTCATCCAGCGTTGTGGCTTCGTCCAGTGATATGCCGAACGTGCCATCATCAAATTGTCGAAGGTTGATGCGAGAATGTGTGGCATGCTTGATCAGTTGCTTCGACTTTAACGACTCGGATGAAACGCGAATGGTATCGAAAAACAATTCGTCGGTGACCTGACAGCCAAGTCGTGTCAAGCCTTCAGCCAAAACTTGTGTGAGCCCGTGCACTCGTTCTGCGATACGTTTGAGTCCATGAGGGCCATGGTACACGGCATAGAGACTGGCGATATTGGCTAATAACACTTGCGCGGTACAGATATTACTCGTTGCCCGATCTCTGCGAATATGTTGTTCGCGCGTTTGAAGGGCAAGGCGATAGGCGGTCTTTCCGTTGGCGTCTTTGGACGCGCCCACGATCCGTCCCGGGATTTGTCGTTTGTACTCTTCTTTGGTTGACAAGAAGGCCGCGTGGGGACCACCAAAGCCAAGCGGGACCCCAAAGCGTTGACTCGACCCCACCGCAATGTCCGCACCAAATTCTCCTGGTGGTTTCAATAGCGTTAGGGCTAACAGGTCAGTGGCCACAACGACTTTTGTCCCAGCATTTTGAGCGCGCTGGGTCAAATCCTGATAATCGCGAAGATATCCGTCGGTCGTCGGGTATTGGAGAAGAAGGCCACAGTACGAGCTCTGTTCCCAATCAATACTATCAACGGTGCCAATATCTAGCGAAATCCCAAGTGAGCTAGCCCGCGTGCGAAGCACCGCCAGTGTTTGAGGGTGACACCCTTGGGAGGCAAAAAAATTGTGTCGGGAAGATTTTCCAATGGCGAGACACATGGCCATGGCTTCTGCCGCAGCAGTGCCTTCATCCAATAAGGAGGCATTGGCTAACGGAAGTCCCGTAAGATCAGTGATCACTGTCTGAAAGTTAAGGAGGGCTTCCAACCGTCCTTGAGCAATTTCTGCTTGGTAGGGAGTGTATTGGGTATACCAGGCCGGGTTCTCTAAGACATTTCGAAGGATAACTGGCGGGGTGAGACAATCGTAATACCCCATTCCAATAAATGATCGAAATACTTCGTTTTGCTGTGCTAAGCCTTTGAGTTCACGTAATACCTCGTGTTCATTTCGTTGTGATGGGAGGTTCAGGGGTTGCTTAAGCCGAATGTCGTCAGGAATGGTGGTTTGCACTAAGTCATCAAGGGAGGCAAACCCCAATACACCCAACATTTCCTGGATTTCCGTCTCTGTGGGACCAATATGCCTGGCCGGAAAGGTCTCTGGCTCAAAGAACCAATTGTGTTCGGATTGATTAGTCATGAAAGTTGCTCACAACAATAGTATAAAGGCAAGGGCATTGAAACAAACAGGCTCCCCTATTCATGCACCATTTTCGGAATGGGAATTTTGGTTTGAGGCTGAAGGGAATTCAAGGGATGTTTGTGTGTTTGGGGTCTTGCCGTCCTAACAGAAATGACAGGCGTGTTCACTCGAATTCGATCATCGTGAGATTAGCGTATCATGGTTGAATAAATTCTGCCAAGTGGAGTGGGTTGGCTCAGCTCGGTTTTTTTACTTCATTTCGTTGAGTAATGCTGGATATCACCTTTCGGTAAGAGGTAGATGAAGGAACCACCCGTAGCCCTAATTGGGGGGATGGGCTGATGGTTGTGGGCCAAATGTTGGAGGATTGGGTTGCGGATTCGGGCGAGGATTTTCTCGGTCACGATGATGCCTGGGGCCTGGATTCGTGGGAGGACCTGGGTGCTGACCTACCCCAGGAAAATCATTGTGAAGTTTTCGTTGTATTCGAAGAACTTGTCTTTTTGAGGGCGGTAATTCATTAAATTGCTTAAACCGTTCCCGAATGCGTTTTTCTCGCTCGGGTCCTAATTGTGTCCACTTCTTAAGCCGTTTCTGTGCCTTAAGGCGTTCCTTGGCTGATATGCCTGCTCAACGATCGTCTCCCCTTTGCATCCGGTGTTGTTGGCCAGCAGGGAGTTGATTCCAAGATTCTATAAGCGGAGCGAGGACTTTCTGTTCACTAGGAGATAGTTGACTCCAGGGAATGGTAGCCGAACCCGATTGAGCCCAGGCATGGTCAGCGACCAGTGTCGCCAGAACGAATATCCAGGCCTGGTTCAACTGTTTATTCATAAATGGCACTCTCATGAGGAAATCCCCTACTATGAACCCTTAACTCGCATTTTCCTGTTCCTCCAACCACCCATAAAACTCCAAATCTTCATATAAATCTAATAGGTCAGCGGCCATAAGCACTTCTACGTCTTCGATGATTTGTGCGGTTTCCGGCGGGGCTTGTTTCGGAGGAGAGCCCCACCACAATAGAGCCACCAGAAGAGCGCTGCAGGCGGTAGCCAAACCGGAGGCAGGCTACAACCAGGGAACGCGGTGAGTGTGGCGATGCAGCGCCTCGTATCGAGCACTCCGTAATCGTGCCACGACTCCGGGATCCAACTTCTCGACACTCTGGTCCAACAGGCCTTTGATCTTTATGACAAGAGCTTTTTCGTGTTCAGCAGGGGGCATGGTCCAAACTCTTCTAAGTGTTTTCGCAACGAATGCACGGCGCGGGAATAATGGGTTTTGACACTGCCTTCTGAGCACCCCATGGCTTGTGCGGTTTCTGCGACATCGAATCCTTTACACGCTCGAAGCAAGAAGGCTTGTTGTTGCCTAAGGACCTGAGAGAAAATAACTTGAACAATT